>CAYYOE010000075.1:0-12170 GCA_964473055.1 uncultured Rhodobacterales bacterium
GGCACCCACCCGGACTTCCTGCTGGAGATCGAGGTGACGGATCTGGCCCAGCTTGACGACACGTTCCGTGCGCTGACCAGGGCCGATGACGAGGCCGTGCGCCGCTACGACCAGATGCACGGGCTGATCGCCCGGGTCGAAGTGGGGCTGTATCGCCCCTACCCCGACCCCGAGCAACGCGAACGCGTCGCCCTGGTCTGACTCCGGCGCCTGGCGCGCCTCGCAAATTTGATCGGAAGCATTAACCGATTTACCCATTTACCTATTGATAACATAAATCTTTGATGAATTTCGGACGCAGGGTATGTCAGGCCGAAGGGGCGGTCGGAGGTATCAGTCATGCGTCGGTTCATCAGTGCGGCTGCCCTTTTTATCCTTGCAGTCGGCTGGCCAGGCGTTGGGCAGGCCCAGTCAAGCCTTGGTATCACCGGGATGGACCTGTCCTTTGGCCACATCTCGGGACAGGCCGGAGGTGCGCGGGCACAGGCCCGGCTCGACGTGGCGTTGACCGGGGCGCACGCGCTGCAACTCGATCTCGGCCTGTCGGACAGCGGCGACCGCACCATGGGGTCGGTCGCAGCGCATCTTTACATGACGCCGCGTGCAGGCCAGAAATATGGTCTGTTCGCCGCCCTGCACGATCAGGACGCCGCGTCCTTTACCTTCGCCACGTTGGGAATCGAAGGGCGGTTGGCCCTGTCCGACCGAATCTGGATCGAAGGGCACGGTGGGATAGGCTATGCCCTTGGCGGTGAACTGGACGTGGTCTTTCTGGGTGCCGCCGTCCGCTGGCAGGCGACGGAACGACTGGCCCTGACGGCTGGCCTGGATCTTGCCGAGTTCGACGAAGCTACCCTGTCGGCGATTGGGTATACTGCGCGTCTGAACGCAGAGGTTCGCGTTGCCGAAAGGATCGAACTGATCGCGGGCCTCGAGAAGACGGGCCGCGCCGGACGCGATGCGCGCGGGGGCGACCCCGCCCTGTTCCTTGGCATGACGGTGCGTTTCGGCGGTGCGGCCGATCCACTGCACCGGCCGTTCCAAACACCAGACCCGCTGCGCCCCCTCTGGGACCTGGATCTGCGGTGACGGCGACACGCGGGGTTCCGTCCGGGGAAACGGCAGGCTATCTGTGCCTCCATGGTCGAACCCCTTCACATCATCGGCGGCGGTCTGGCCGGGTCCGAAGCCGCCTGGCAGGCGGCGCAGGCCGGGATGGACGTGGTTCTGCACGAAATGCGTCCCCAGGTCGGGACCTTTGCCCACAGGACCGGTGATCTCGCCGAGATGGTCTGTTCCAATTCGTTCCGATCGGATGACGACGAACGCAATGCCGTGGGCCTGTTGCACTGGGAGATGCGTGCGGCGGGGGGCCTGATCATGGAAATGGCACAGGCCCACCGACTGCCCGCCGGAGGCGCCCTGGCTGTCGACCGCGATGCCTTTTCGGCAGCCGTGTCCGCGCGCCTGCGGGATCACCCCCGGATCAGGGTCGAGCCCGGCGAGATATCCGCCCTGCCCGAGACCGGCCACTGGATCGTCGCAACGGGACCGCTGACCTCGTCCCGCCTGGCCGACAGTATTCGCGCGGTCACGGGCGAAGGGCAACTGGCCTTCTTCGATGCCATCGCGCCAATCGTCCATGCCGATACCATCGACATGAGCGTGGCATGGAAACAGTCGCGCTACGACAAGGGCGAGACCGAGGAAGACCGCACTGCCTATATCAACTGCCCGATGGACCGCGCCCAGTACGAGGCCTTCATCGACGCCCTTCTGGCCGCCGACAAGACCGAGTTTCGCGACGGCGAGACGGCGGGATACTTCGACGGTTGCCTGCCCATCGAGGTGATGGCCGAGCGTGGCCGCGAAACGCTGCGCCACGGTCCGATGAAGCCCGTGGGCCTGACGAACCCGCACCGCACCGCCGACAAGCCCCATGCGGTCGTCCAGCTACGGCAGGACAACCGCCTGGGCACGCTGTTCAACATCGTGGGCTTCCAGACCAAGATGAAATACGGCGCGCAAACGGCTGTATTCCGTATGATACCTGGACTGGAAAAGGCCGCGTTCGCGCGGCTTGGCGGGATCCACCGCAACACTTTCCTGAACGCGCCCCGCTTGCTGGACGACCGCATGCGCCTGCGGGTGCGGCCTAACCTGCGCTTTGCCGGACAAATCACCGGGGTCGAGGGATATGTCGAGTCGGCTGCCATGGGCCTGCTTGCTGGGCGGATGGCGGCGGCCGAGGCGATGGGCCGCGACCTGCCGCCACCGCCCCCCGATACCGCCATGGGCGCACTTGTCGCGCATATCACCGGAGGCGCGGATGCCCGCACATTCCAGCCCATGAACGTCAATTTCGGGCTCTTTCCACCGGTCGATGCCAAAGGTGGGCGGCGTGGGCGCAAGGATCGCTACCTCGCGTATACCGAACGGGCCAAGGTTTCGTTCGCCAACTGGCTGTCGGCCGCCGAGTGCCTGCAGCCTGCCTGAATGCGCTTCGTCACCCGCTTCGCCCCATCGCCCACCGGACCCCTGCACCTGGGTCACGCCTACTCTGCGATCCTGGCCCATGACATGGCCCGTGCCGAGGGCGGGGTATTTCTGCTGCGCATGGAAGATACCGACCTGGAACGCAGCAAACCCGAATACGACGCCGCGATCATCGACGACCTGACCTGGCTTGGCCTGACCTGGGATGGGCCGGTCCTTCGGCAATCCGACCGCATTGGCGCCTACAATGCCCGACTGGACCAGATCATCAGCCGCGGGCTTCTATACCCCTGTTCCTGCACGCGGTCTGACATCCGCGCGGCACTTGCGGCCCCACAGGAAGGCGTTGCGTTCAACGTCTATCCGGGCACCTGCCGGGGCCGGTCGATGGCAACGCGGCGCCCGGGCGACGCGCTGCGGCTGGATCTTGCCGCCGCGCTTGCCCACCTGAACCGGTCCGAACTTTCGTTCCTGGAAACAGGTCGAACCCACGCTGGGTCGCACCGGGTGGACCCTGCCGATGCATTGGCGCGGATCGGAGATGTCGTTCTGTCCCGCAAGGGCGAGGATATCGTCGCCTACTTCCTCGCATCGGCCCTCGACGACGCGGACCAGGGCATCAGCCACGTGATCCGCGGCGAGGACATGTTCGACTTCACGCCCATCCAGGTGATCTTGCAGAAGCTGTTCGGCCTGCCGACCCCCGTCTATCACCACCATCGCCTGATCCGGGACGAGACCGGCAAGCGCCTGGCGAAGCGCGACGATGCGAGGTCGCTTGCGAGGTTCCGGGCCGAAGGGGCGACGCCGGGCGGCATACGGCGGATGGTGAGGCTGGCACCTAGTCCTCTGGTGACATCAACTCCACCTCGTGACCATCTCTGATTGCTGTATAAAAGCATGTCCTGCGCCCGGTGTGGCAGGCGGGGCCGGTCTGCGTCACCAGCGCCAGCAGGCAATCCCGATCACAGTCCACGCGCAGTTCCTGCAATCGCTGCCGGTGCCCCGATGTCTCGCCCTTTACCCAGAATGCCGCCCGCGAGCGCGACCAGTAGGTGACATCCCCCGTTTCCAGCGTCCGTGCGACGGCGGCCGCGTTCATCCAGGCCACCATCAGGACCTCGCCCGTACCAGCGTCCTGCGCGATACAGGGAATCAGCCCGGCGGCGTCGTAGCGCAGCGTCGTGGGATCGAAACCCATGGCATGGTCCTTTTCGCAGGGGGGCGATGGCGCTATCTATCGGGCACAGGCGGGAAGGAAAAGATGGCCATGGCGGACAGCGATCTCATCCGGCTCTACTCCGGGCGCATCCTCGAACTGGCGGCGAACATTCCCCACGCCGGACGGTTGGACGACCCGCAAGCCAGCGTGCGCCGCCGGTCGCCCCTGTGCGGGTCCACGGTGACGGTCGATCTGGATATTGCCGACGGTCGGATCAGCCGGTTCGGACAGGACGTCAAGGCCTGCGCACTGGGCCAAGCTGCCGCTTCCGTTCTGGGCGGTGTCGCAGTGGGGCGCAACCGCGCCGAGATCGAGACTGCCCGCGACCAGTTGGCGGCCATGCTGAAGGAAGCCGGACCGGTGCCGGAGGCCCCCTTCGACGGGTGGCAAGTGCTGTTGCCGGCGCGTGACTATCGCAACCGCCATGCGTCGATCCTGCTGGCCATCGAAGCGACGGCCGAGGCCATGGCCCATGCGGAAAGGGCGTCCGCCTGCGCCTGACCCCTGCCTGCTGACGTGCCAACGCACATGGTGCCTGCAGGTCCGCCCATCACTGCCGGGCGCGGCCAGACCGACACGCTGCCGATGTGGTGTTCCCCTGTAAGGAAAAAGCCGCCGTCACGGCACGCGTGACGACGGCAGGTGCAGGTCCGTTCAGGGGGCGCGGCATCCCGTCGGGGAACGGGCATCCGGCCAGCACCCCGCAGGGGGATGGACCTTGGGCAGAAACGTCAGGGCCGGGTCAGAACAGCACCGGCAGATGCAGGCCGATGACCAGCATCGCGATCAGGGCCGCCACACCCAGGAAATCCTGGGCCAGGTCGATGGGCTGGCGGGAAATGGCGTGGCGGAGATCATCGAACATCGGGGAACCTCTCGTTAGCGTTCCCTTTATGTTCCATAATCGGGTGCGGCTGTAAAGAACATTTTAAGAACATTCGTGCAGGCTATCCGGCCGCCATGTAGGCGAGCGCCCGATCCTGCTCGGTCAGCCACAAGAGCACCCGGGCGGCGCGGCCCCGCGCCGAGGTCAGACCAGGGTCGTCCGCCAGCAGCCTGCGCGCGTCGCTGCGGGCGATCTGCATCAGTCCGGCCTGTCGTTCAATGTCCGCGACCCGGAACCGTGGCAGGCCCGATTGTGCGGTGCCCAGCACGTCACCCGCGCCGCGAAGGGCGAGGTCGACCTCTGCGATGCGAAACCCGTCCTCGGTCTCGCGCAGGGTCTCCAGCCGCCTGCGCGCGGTCTCGCCGAGGGGCGCGCGATAGATCAGCAGGCAGGTCGAGGCGGCCTCGCCCCGCCCCACGCGCCCGCGCAACTGGTGCAGTTGCGCCAGTCCGAAGCTTTCCGCCTGCTCGATCACCATGATCGAGGCATTGGGCACGTTCACACCGACCTCGATCACGGTCGTGGCCACCAGCACGGATGTCTGCCCCGCGGCAAAGGCCGCCATGGCGGCGTCCTTCTCGACCAGGGGCAATTGCCCGTGCACCAGACCGACCCGCCCTTCGCCAAAGGCCACCTGCAGGGCGCGGAATCGGTCCTCGGCGGCGGTCATGTCGACGGTTTCCGATTCCTCGACCAGCGGACAGACCCAGTAGGCCTGTCGCCCCTCCGCCACCGCCCGGCGCAGATGGTCCACCACCTCGTCCAACCGGTCCGCAGACACGAGGGCCGTCTTGACCGGCGTCCGACCCGGCGGCTTCTCGTCCAGGATCGAGACATCCAGATCGCCATACTGCGCCAGTTCCAGCGACCGCGGGATCGGTGTCGCCGTCATCACCAGCATGTCGGCCGCGCGTCCCTTGGCACCGAGTTCCATCCGTTGCCGCACGCCAAAGCGATGCTGTTCGTCGACCACCGCCAACCGCAGGTCGGCAAAGGCCACATCCGCCTGGAATACAGCATGAGTGCCCACCAGCACCTGCGTCCTGCCCGAGGCAAGCGCCGCCAGCTTGGCCACGCGTTCCGCGCCCTTGTCGCGACCGGTCAGGATGTCGAGCGAGACACCGGTTGCCTCTGCGAGGGGCGCCAGACTGGCAAGGTGCTGCCGCGCGAGGATCTCGGTCGGGGCCATCAGGACGCCCTGCCCGCCCGCCTCGACCGCCACAAGCAATGCCGCGAACGCGACCAGCGTCTTGCCCGACCCCACGTCGCCCTGCAGCAACCGGGTCATCCGCTGCGGGCTGGCCATGTCGGCCGAGATCTCGGCGATGGCCCGGTCCTGCGCCGCCGTCGGCGCATAGGGCAGTGCGGCCCTGGCGCGCGCCATCAGCGCGCCCGTGGCGACCGAGGCCCGACCCTTTCCCCGCCGCTCGTCCTGGCGCACGAGGGCCAGCAGCAACTGGTGGGCGAACAACTCATCATAGGCGATCCGCAGGCGCGCCGGGGCCTCGGTGCTGCAATCACGCAGGGTCCGGGGCGCATGGGCGGCCAGCACGGCCGCCCGCCATCCGGGCCAGCCCTCGCGCGCCAGCTGGGCGGGGTCGATCCATTCGGTCAGATCCGGCACCCGGGTCAGGGCGCCCTGCACCGCCTTCGCCATCGTCTTTTGCGTCAGCCCCGCCGCCAGCGGATAGACCGGTTCGGCGTTGGGAAGCTGATCCGCTTCATCGGGTCGAAGGATGTGATCGGGATGAACGATCTGTGCCATCCCGTCGAAGATCTCGACCTTGCCAGAGATCAGCCGGCGCTGGCCGCTGGGCAGTTCGCGCGCCAGCCAGTCTTCCCGGGCATGGAAGAAGACCAGTTGGAAGGATGTCTGCGCGTCCTCGACCTGAACGCGCCATGGCCCGCCGCGCCGGGTCGGGCGAATGTGGCGGCCGACCGTCACCTCGACAGTGGCAACGGCAGGCGGAACCACCCCCAAGACGGATTCGCGGCGGCACCGGTCGATGACGGAATGGGGCAGCGTCAGAAGCAGATCGCGGGGGCGGGTGATTGCCAGCGCCTCGAACGCCAAGGTCGTGCGCGGGCCGACCCCCGGCAGGGTGTCGACCCCGGCGAACAGCGGAAACAGGACTGGCGGGCGCCCCGGGGGATCGGTCGCGGTCATCAGCGGTCCACGGGCCTCAGACCCCGCCGATCAGGGTCAGCCAATCCTCCTCGGAGAGGATCGTCACGCCCAGCCGCTCTGCGTCCTTTGCCTTGGACCCGGCACCGGGGCCGGCCACGACATAATCGGTGCGGGCAGAGACCGACCCGGCCACCTTGGCCCCCAGCGCTTCGGCCCGCGCCTTGGCCTCGACCCGCGTCATGCGTTCCAGCGTTCCCGTAAAGACGACGGTCTTGCCTGCCACCGGGCTGCTGGCGGCCACCGGGCGCGTGTCCGCCTCGACCGTCAACTGCGCCGCCAGCCGGTCGATCGAGGCACGTTCCTGCGGCAGGTCGAACGCCGTGACGATGGCCGATGCCAGGACAGTGCCGACCCCGTCGATCGAGAGCAGGTCCTGCCATCCAGGTCCTTCGCGGTCTGCGGCGGCATCCATCGCAGCCACGAAGGCGTCCCAAGTGCCATAGTGCCACGCCAGGAGCTTTGCGGCGGCCTCGCCCACATGGCGGATTCCAAGCGCGAAAATCAGCCGGTGCAGAGGAACCGTGCGCCGCGCCTCGATCGCCGCAAAGAGGTTGGAGGCCGACCGGTCGCCATAGCCGTCGCGGTTCTTCAGTTTCCGCAGGGGGTTCGCGGCATCCCGTTCGGCAAGCGTGAAGATGTCTGCGGGTTCTCGGATCGGCAAGTCGGGGTCTGCATGAAACATCTCGACCTGCTTCGCACCCAGCCCCTCGATGTCGAAGGCGCCACGGCTGACGAAGTGCTTCAGCCGCTCCACCGCCTGCGCGGGGCAGATCAGGCCACCGACGCAACGACGCACGCTGTCGCCAGGTTCGCGCACCGCTGGCGAGCCGCAGTCCGGACAGGTTTCCGGAAAGACATAGGCGCGGGCCTCAGCGGGGCGCGCCTTGATGTCCACATCGGCGATCTTCGGGATCACGTCACCCGCGCGATAGACCTGCACGCGGTCGCCCACGCGGATGTCGCGCCCTTTGCGGATCGGATTGCCCTTCGCGTCACGTCCGGCGATGTAGTCCTCGTTGTGCAGCGTCGCGTTCGAGACGACGACGCCGCCGACGGTCACGGGATCGAGCCGGGCAACGGGCGACAGCGCGCCGGTGCGACCGACCTGGATGTCGATGGCCTGCAGACGGGTCCAGGCGAGTTCCGCCGGGAACTTGTGGGCGATGGCCCAGCGGGGCGTGGTCGAGCGGAAGCCGAGGCGGCGTTGCAGGGCAAGATCGTTCACCTTGTAGACGACCCCGTCGATATCGTAGTCGAGCGTGCTGCGCGCGCGCTCGACCTCGGCGTAGAATGCGAGTAGGCCCTCGACGTCGGCGCAGAGCTTCGTCAGCGGGTTGACCGTGAAGCCCCAGCCCGCCAGAAGGGCCAGCGCCCCGGACTGGGTGTCGAACACCGGGTCCGACACCTCGCCCCAGGCATAGGCAAAGAAGCGCAGCGGGCGGGCCGCGGTGATCGCGGCGTCCAGTTGCCGCAGACTGCCAGCGGCCGCGTTGCGCGGATTGGCGAAGGTCTTGCCGCCGCTCTGCGTCTGGCGCGCGTTCAGTGCGGCAAAATCCGCCCGGCCCATGTAGACCTCGCCGCGCACCTCG
Organism: uncultured Rhodobacterales bacterium; assembly: GCA_964473055.1. Classification (GTDB taxonomy): domain Bacteria; phylum Pseudomonadota; class Alphaproteobacteria; order Rhodobacterales; family Rhodobacteraceae; genus UBA996. Next base: position 8,382 of record CAYYOE010000075.1, read on the forward strand.
AGCACCTGGGGCGCCCCGACGATCCGGTCAGGGATATCCGCGATCGTGCGGGCATTGGCGGTGACGTTCTCGCCCTCGGCCCCGTCGCCGCGGGTCGCCGCCTGCACGAGGACGCCAGACTCGTAGCGCAAGGACAGCGACAGCCCGTCGATCTTCGGCTCGGCGGTGCAGGGGATGGGGGTGCCCGGCCCGAGCCCGAGATATCGCCGCAGGCCGTCGTGGAAGTCGCGCACCTCGTCGTCCGAGAAGGCGTTTTCCAGCGACAGCATCGGCAGGCGGTGCCGCACCTTGGCAAAGGCCTCGACCGGGGCCGCCCCGACCCGGGAAGATGGGCTGTCCGGGCGCACAAGGCCCGGAAACAAGGCCTCGATGGCGGCGTTGCGCCGTTTCAGGCTGTCGTAGTCCGCATCGCTGATCGCGGGCGCGTCGTGCCTGTGATACGCCTCGTCGGCGTCGGCGATTTCCCTGGAAAGGCGGGCCAGTTCGCCTGTTGCCTCGGCCTCTGACAGCTTCTCCGGAGGCGTTGCACTTGCAGACCTGTCGGGCGTGTCGCGAAGCCCGGACTGCCCTGCCCCGCCCCGGTCGAGTTCCGCCACCTCTGCCCCCACTCCGTTGCGGCGCGCGGGAACACGCGCCCGAGGTCAGTGATAGGGGCGCAGGCCGAAACGGTCCAGTGTGCCAGAGCGATGGCCGCGGCCGATCAAGCTGCCGGTCGAGCCTCAGGCGCTGATGGCGATCTTGCGGTCGCGTGCAGCGGGTTCGGGGTCGCGCAGGACATAACCGCGGCCCCAGACCGTCTCGATGTAGTTATCGCCATCGGTGGCCTGTGCCAGCTTCTTGCGCAGCTTGCAGATGAAGACGTCGATGATCTTGAGTTCGGGTTCGTCCATTCCGCCGTAAAGATGGTTCAGGAACATCTCCTTGGTCAGCGTGGTGCCCTTGCGCAGGCTCAGCAGTTCGAACATCTGGTATTCCTTGCCGGTCAGGTGGACAGGCTGCCCCTCCACCTCGACCGTCTTGGCATCGAGGTTCACCTCGATCTTGCCGGTGCGGATGACCGACTGGGCATGCCCCTTGGACCGCCGGATGATCGCATGGATCCGCGCCACCAGTTCCTCGCGGTGGAAGGGCTTCGTCAGGTAGTCGTCCGCGCCGAACCCGAAACCGCGGATCTTGTTCTCGGTATCATCGACACCGGACAGGATCAGGATCGGCGTGTCGACCCGGGCCATGCGCAACTGGCGCAGCACCTCGTGGCCGTTCATGTCGGGCAGGTTGAGGTCGAGCAGGATCAGGTCGTAGTCATAGAGCTTCGCAAGATCGATCCCCTCTTCTCCCATGTCCGTCGCGTAGACGTTCAGGTTGGCATGGGTCAGCATCAGTTCGATGCTGCGCGAGGTCGTCGGGTCATCTTCGACCAGTAGGATCCGCATCTTGAAGTCTCCACCCTTCTGAAACTGTCCTCAACAGACTGGCCGACAATGGTTAATCACCCGTTACCGGTTCCTTACATGTTCTCATTTCTACCTAGGGTTGTCTATACCGTTGCAACGACGTGGCCTTCAGCGCGGCCTCGCCGTACCTTTGGACCGCCGATTGCCAGCTGGTCAGCTCGTCATCGCTGAGTTCCCAGGTCTCCAGGGCCTCGGCCCTGCTCATCAGCCCGTGATCCACCGCACGCACAACGGCCGCCTTGCGGCTGGCAACCCATCGGCGCGTCGTCGGTGGTGGAAGGTCCGCCCGCGTCATGATCGTGCCATCCGGCAGGGTGACGGCCCGCGGCCCGTCAATCTTCTTGAGAAACATCGCATTGCACCCCTTTCAGGCCCCGGGCTGAACATTGGTCCAGGTGCGCTTAAGGGAGGGTGAAGCCGCGCCTTGCGATTAGGCCGCATTTTCCTATATTTCCCCGGTTCTCCGGAGGACTGAGGAATGTCTCTCGACACGCCCCTGACGGGGCTGAATTCGCTGGGCCTGCCCAAGGCGCCCGCAGATACGCGGGTCGTCGTTGCGATGTCGGGCGGGGTGGATTCGTCGGTCGTCGCCGCGATGCTGAAGGATGAGGGCTACGACGTGGTCGGCGTGACCCTGCAACTCTACGACCACGGCGCGGCGCTGGCGAAGAAGGGGGCGTGCTGCGCCGGGCGCGACATCCATGACGCGCGGCGCGTGGCCGAGACGATGGGTTTTGCGCACTACGTCCTCGATTACGAGAACATCTTCCGCGACGCGGTGATGGAGGACTTCGCCGAAAGCTATCTGGCCGGGGCAACGCCCGTCCCCTGCATTCGCTGCAACGAGCGGGTGAAGTTCAAGGACCTTCTGGCCACTGCGCGCGATCTGGATGCCGATTGCATGGCCACGGGGCACTACATCCGCCGTGCGATGGGGCCGAACGGAGCGGAACTGCACCGCGCCGCCGACCACGCGCGCGATCAGAGCTATTTCCTGTTCTCGACCACGCGCGAACAGCTTGATTTCCTGCGCTTTCCGCTGGGCGGCCTGGCCACGAAGGCCGAGACGCGCGCGCTGGCGGCGCGCTACGGCCTGCCGGTTGCCGACAAGCCCGACAGCCAGGACATCTGCTTTGTCCCGAACGGCGACTATGCCGCTGTGATCGAGAAGCTGCGCCCCGGCGCGGGCCAGCCGGGCGAGATCGTCGATATCGACGGCAATGTCCTGGGCACCCATGGCGGCGTGATCCACTACACGATCGGGCAGCGGCGGGGGCTGGGCCTCGGCGGGCTGGCCCATCCGCTGTATGTGGTCCGGCTGGACGTGGATCGGCGGCAGGTGGTGGTCGGCCCGAAGGCGATGCTTGCCACGCGGCGCGTGCCCGTGCGCGAGGTGAACTGGCTGGGCGATGGCGGCTTCGACGCAGCGCCCGAGCGGGTGCTGGACGTCCGCATCCGGTCCACCCGCCCCCCGCGCGAGGCGGTGCTGCGGCCCGTCTCGGCCACCGAAGCCGAGGTGGAACTGATCGTGGCCGAGGACGGCGTCAGCCCCGGACAGGCCTGCGTGTTCTACGCGCCCGACAGCACGCGGGTGCTTGGTGGCGGCTGGATCTGGCGCGGGGCCTGAGGCCCGGCGTTCGCAGGGCCAGCCGCCGGGTCAGCCGCCGCCGGGCGGCAAGCCCTGAAACCCGGTGCCGGTCCAGGCCCAGACCGTTTCGCATCGCGCCGGCCGTGTCGACTGCGGGCAGGACGCCGCCGTGACGCCCGAGATCAGCCGCACCCGGCCGTCCGGCCCCGGCTCCAGTGCCACGCCGGCCGCCAGGAAGTCGGTGAAGGGGCGCTGGTCGGGGCGCGAGGACAGGTAGACCGAGGCCGAGCAGTAGGCCGCGCCGCAGAACGGGCGCGGCGGGCCTTCGAGGCAGGTAACCTGCGCCCAGTCGAGCACCAGGTCAGGGGTCCCGTCACCGTCGATATCGCCGGTCAGGGCATAGCCGGGGGCGTAGTCGGCATTGCTGCCGCAGGCCGCCACGACGTCCACGGTGGCATCGACCATCAGCACGTTGGTCCGCGGGTCCACCGGGGCCGCCGCCTGCCATCGCGCGCCGCAATGCCCCGAGATGGCGGCAAGGGCGCCAACCAATCCGGCACCCGGATAGGCCGCAACCGGCGCGCCCCCCGCCCAGACCTGCACCTCACCCCCTAGCGCCATGGCAGTGAACAGCGGATCCGACAGGGAGAGGGTCAGCATGTAGCCCGTGTCGTTCACCTGATCCCACCACATCTCGGGCAGGCCGAACCCCTGCCCTGACGCCACCATCATGATGTCGGCGCGGGC
>CAYYOE010000076.1:0-12114 GCA_964473055.1 uncultured Rhodobacterales bacterium
CGCACCCGCCTGACCCACACGATCGAGGTGGCGCAGGTAGCGCGCACCATCGCGGGGGCGCTGGGGCTGAACGTCGAACTGGCCGAGGCGGTGGCGCTGGCACACGACCTCGGCCATCCGCCCTTCGGACACACGGGCGAGGACGCGCTGGCCCGCCTGATGCAGCCCTACGGCGGCTTCGATCACAACGCGCAGGCGCTGCGGATCGTCACGCGGCTGGAACGGCATTACGCGGGATTCGACGGGCTGAACCTGACCTGGGAGACGCTGGAAGGCATCGCCAAGCACAACGGCCCCGTCACGGGACCGCTTCCTTATGCCCTGGCCCAGGTGAACGCAGCCTTCGACCTGGACCTCGCAACCCACGCCAGCGCCGAGGCGCAAGTGGCCGCCGTGGCCGACGACGTGGCCTACAACCACCACGACCTGCATGACGGGTTGCGCGCCGGGCTGTTCACCGAGACCGATCTGATGGCCTTGCCCGTGACTGCACCGGCCTTCGCCGAAGTCGATCGCCAGCACTCCGGTCTCGACCCGATGCGCCGCCGCCACGAGGCGCTGCGCCGCGTCTTCGGCGCCATGGTCGAGGACGTGATTGCCGTGGCCGAGACGCGGCTGAAGACGTCGGCCCCGCGGTCGGCCGACGAGATCCGGGCAATGGACGGCCCGATCATCCGGTTCTCCAAGCCGATGTTCCAGGGATTGAAGACGATCAAGGGGTTCCTGTTCGAACGCATGTACCGGGCGCCCCCGGTGATGGCCGAGCGCGCCCGCGTCACGGCGGTGGTCGATGACCTGTTCCCGCTGTTCCTGGACCGTCCCGAGCTGATGCCCGCCGACTGGCAGGCGGACGTGTCTGGCGCCCGCGACACGACCGACCTTGCCCGCGTGGTGCTGGACTACGTCGCGGGGATGACCGACCGCTTCGCGCTGCAGGAACATGCACGGCTCTGTGGCTGAGAGAGGGGAAGGGGGCTGTCTGCTCCCCACGGGCCTCCGGCCCGGTCGTCGCCCATGGGGCTCGGGCGTTCGGCGCTGAACCCTCGGGCGGGATATCGGTCTCCCGGACCGATCCCTTGCCGCCCTCGACCCGCCAGGCATCGTTCCGGGCGCGCCTCACCACCCCGAGGATACTTGACCCATATCGAAGTTGGCCGGGGTCAGGTGCGGCTTCGATATGGCCCAAATATCCCGGGGGTGCGGGGGCAGCGCCCCCGCGCTTGGCCTCGGGCCGCCGTTGACGCCGTGCGGGCGGTCTGGCATGGCCCCTAGGGTTCAGGACAGGTGATCGATGAACCTCTATGCCGATATCCGGGCCGCCGTCATCGCGGCCCTCGACGACCTGGCGGCCGATGGCGTCCTGCCCGCCGGGCTGGACACCTCGGCCGTGGCCGTGGAACCGCCACGCGACGCGGGCCATGGCGACATGGCGACGAACGCTGCCATGGTTCTGGCCAAGCCTGCGGGTCAGCCGCCGCGCGCCATCGCCGAGGCGCTGGCGGCACGGCTGGTCGGCGATCCGCGGGTGGCCGTGGCCGAGGTCGCCGGACCGGGGTTCCTGAACCTGCGGCTTGCGCCCGCGGTCTGGGCGAAGGTGGTGCAGGCCGTCCATGCGCAGGGGGTTGACTTCGGGCGGTCGGCGCTTGGCTCGGGACAGCGGGTGAATGTCGAATTCGTCTCGGCCAATCCGACCGGCCCCCTGCATGTGGGCCATACCCGCGGCGCGATCTTCGGTGACGCCCTGGCCGCACTGCTGATCTTTGCGGGCTACGACGTGACCCGGGAGTACTACATCAACGATGCTGGCGCGCAGGTCGAGGTGCTGGCGCGCTCCGCCTTCGAACGCTACCGCGAAGCACATGGCCTGTCGCCCGAGATTGCCGAGGGCCTGTATCCCGGCGACTACCTGATTCCGGTCGGCGCGGCGCTGAAGCACCGCTACGGCAACCGCCTGCTCGACCAGCCGGAATCCGTCTGGCTGGCCGAGGTGCGCGACTTTGCCGTGGCCGCGATGCTCGACATGATCCGGGCGGACCTGTTGCTGCTTGGCGTGCGGATGGACGTGTTCTCGTCGGAAAAGGCCATCGCTGCCTCGGGCCGGGTCGAGGAGGCGATCGAGCGGCTGCGGGGCATGGGCCTGATCTACGAAGGTCGGCTGGACCCGCCCAAGGGCAAGCAGCCTGAAGACTGGGAAGAACGCGAGCAGACGCTGTTCCGGTCCACCGCCTTCGGCGACGACGTGGACCGCCCGGTGAAGAAGTCAGACGGCAGCTGGACCTATTTCGCCCCCGACATCGCCTACCACTGGGACAAGGTCGCGCGCGGCTTCGACCAGGTGATCGACGTTCTGGGCGCCGACCACGGCGGCTATGTCAAGCGTATCAAGGCCGTGGTGCAGGCGGCGTCGAACGGGCGCGTGGAGGTCGACGTCAAGCTGATCCAGCTGGTGAAGCTGTTCAAGGATGGCGAGCCGTTCAAGATGTCCAAGCGCGCTGGCACTTTTGTCACTCTGCGCGACGTGGTGGAACAGGCTGGCGCCGATGTAACGCGGTTCCACATGCTGACGCGGCGGAACGATGCGGCTCTCGACTTCGATTTCGCGAAGGTAGTCGAGCAGTCCAAGGACAACCCGGTCTTCTACGTCCAGTATGCCCACGCGCGCGTGCGGTCGGTTCTGCGTCGGGCCGCCGAGATGGGTGTGACGGCAAGCGACACCCCGGACCTGTCGGATCCGGCGGAATTCGCCGTGGCGCGCAAACTCGCCGAATGGCCTCGTCTTGTCGAGATCGCGGCGCGGGGCCACGAACCGCATCGGGTGGCGTTCTACCTCTACGAACTCGCGTCGGATTTCCACGCCCTGTGGAACCGCGGGAACGAACGGACCGAGATTCGCTTCCTCCAGGAGGGCGATCCAAAGGCGACGCAAGCGAAAATCGCCCTTCCCGGTGCCGTAGCCGTTGTTATTTCCGCAGGTCTTGGTATCCTAGGCGTGACGCCACTGGAAGAATTGCGCTGACAAGGCGCGGCCACGGCGTCACCGAGCAGGCAACAGACCAAGGGGCGGCCCCCGGCCGAACCCCGCGGCGGTGAGGCAGATATGGCGGATTTCACCTACGGCGGCGGCGCCGAACTCGGCGATTCCGGGCCCGACCTGAAGCGTATCGTCAACCTGACGGGGGCGTTCCTGTCCGTTGTTCTGGTGGCGGGCCTGGTCTGGTGGGGCTGGACGCTGATGCTGCGCGATGTGCACGGGGTGCCGGTCGTGCGCGCCCTGGAGGGCGCGATGCGGGTCACTCCGGCAGATCCCGGCGGGCGCGAGGCGGCACACCAGGGGCTGGCCGTCAGTGCGATCCAGGCCGAGGGGGTGGTCGCGCCCCCGCCCGAGGCGATCGTGCTGGCCCCGCGTGCCCCCGATCTTGCCGGGGATGATTTGCCCCAGGCAGTCCTCCTCGCTGCCGAGGCGGACGCCGCAGAGGCCGAGGCGGCAATCGCCCGAGCGGCAGAGCCGCAAGCGGGGCGCGATGCCCTGGCCGACGATGCAATTATCCAGGTATCGGTCGATTCCGGGTTTCGCCGGGCGGTGCCGCCGCCCGTTGCCGTTCCCGAAAGCGCCATTGCTCCGTCGGCGATCGAGGCCGCCCTGGCCGAAGCGCTGGGTCTGTCCCTTGATGCGGTGCCGTCCGGTTCCGCGGCAGTGCTCGAACAGGCGGTCGCACGCCCCGGCATCGTCCCCGCGTCCGAGCCCGGCGTTGCGCGTTCGCCGCGCCCTGCGCCCCGCCCGGAAGGCGACGGGATCGACACCGGCCCGCCGATCCTGGTTGCCGCACCTGCCGCTGCCGACGTTTCGCAAGGACGATGGCTTTCCCAACCTGCCCCCGGGGTTCCATCGCTTTCTGACATGTCGATCGCGGTCGGCCCGACAGGTCAGGGCAGGGTGGTCCAACTGGGCGCTTTCGACACGTCCGATCAGGCGGAAGCCGAATGGATGCGCCTGACGGCGACCCATGTCGATCTGCTGGGCGACCGCCCGCGCAGGATCGAGGAGGCGGTGACCAACGGACGCACGTTCTTCAGGCTGCGCGCGGGCGGGTTTGCCGACCTTTCGGATGCGCGCCGGTTCTGCACGGCGCTTGTGGCCAGCGGCGCGGCCTGCATCCCCGTGCCGCAGTAGGGCGCGCATGCCCGGCGCCGCGATCCTCGGGCCCGCCGGGCCTGATCTGTCGCCCGAGGAAGCCGCGTTCTTCCGCGACGCCGATCCGTTCGGATTCATCCTGTTCGCGCGCAACGTCCAGTCACCCGTGCAACTGTATCGCCTGACCGCCGACTTGCGCGCGGCGGTGGGGCGGAACGCGCCCGTTCTGATCGATCAGGAGGGGGGGCGCGTGGCGCGCATGCGCGCGCCGCACTGGCGCGAATATCTGCCGCCCCTGGATCAGGCCCGGGCCGCCGGGCCGCAGGCGGCGCGCAGCTTCCGGCTGCGCGGTCAGCTGCTCGCGGCGGACCTCGCCGCGGTCGGGATCGACGTCAACTGCACGCCCTGCGCCGATATCGCGGGTCCGGCGACCCATCCATTTCTGCGCAACCGGTGCCTGGGCGAAACCGCAGAGGACGTATCCGCGAACGCGCGAGCCTGGGCCGATGGGCAACGGGCCGGGGGCGTGCTGTCGGTCGTCAAGCACCTGCCGGGCCATGGCCGCGCCACGGTGGACAGCCACCTGTCCCTGCCGGTGGCCGACGCCGACGCCGACACCCTGCTTGCGACGGATTTCGCAACGTTCCGGGCGCTTGCCGACCTGCCAATGGGCATGACCGCCCATGTTGTCTATCCGGCGCTCGACCCGCGTCCGGCCACGCTGTCGCCGTTGATTGTCGACCTGATCCGCCGCGATATCGGATTTTCGGGCCTGTTGATGACCGATGACCTGTCGATGCAGGCCCTTTCGGGCGATGTCGCGGCGCGCGCGGGCGCGGCGATCGCGGCGGGCTGTGACCTGGCGTTGCATTGCAACGGCAACCGGGCCGAGATGGCCGCCGTCGTCGCAGCCGTCGGCGCCATGCGTCCTGCCGCTCTTGCCCGTGCCGACGCGGCCCTTTCTTGCCGGGTCACGCCCGATCCGGTTGACATACCGGCCCTCGTGGCGGAACTCTCCGGGCTTCTTGCAGCGTCATGACCGGCGGCCCAGACCGATGGACGATTTCGACACCGGACCCCCGATCGACACGCCGGTCGCGCTGGCCGATCGGCTGGCGGCCGAGTCGTTGGTCGTCGACGTGGATGGGTTCGAGGGGCCGCTCGACCTGCTCTTGACGCTGGCGCGCGGCCAGAAGGTGGACCTGCGGCGCATCTCGGTCCTGGCGCTGGCAGAACAGTACCTGGTCTTTGTCCAACGTGCGCGCAGCCTGCGACTGGAACTGGCCGCCGACTACCTGGTGATGGCGGCCTGGCTGGCCTACCTGAAGTCGCGCCTGCTGCTGCCGCCCGACCCGGCCGAGGACGGCCCCTCGGGCGAGGATCTGGCCGAGCACCTGGCATTCCAGCTGCAACGACTTGAGGCAATGCGCGAGGCGGCGGCGCGGATGATGGGGCGTGACCGGCTGGGGCGCGACCGCTTCGTGCGCGGTCTGCCCGAGGACGTGACGGCGCATCGCAAGATCCGCTATACGGCGACGCTGCTGGACCTGATGCAGGCCTATGCCCGGATCCGCACCAAGGACGAGTTTCGCCCCTATGCCTTCGACCGCTCCGGCATCCTGACCATGGAACAGGCGCTGGACCGGCTGCGCGGTCTGATCGGGTTCGCCGGGGACTGGGCCGACCTGATGTCCTTCCTTCCCGAGGGCTGGGGGCTGGACCCGGCGCGCCGCCGCTCGGCCACCGCGGCGACCTTCGCGGCCTCGCTTGAACTGGCCAAGGCGGGCCGGATCGAGCTGCGCCAGGCCGAGACATTCGCACCGATCCTGTTGCGTCACCGTCCGGGGCGGCCCGATGCCTGACACCCGGTCCACCACGACCCCGGCCGAACCGGTGCTGTTCGCGCCGCCCGCGCCCGAGGAACAGGAGCGCATGGTCGAGGCGATCCTGTTTGCCAGCGCCGATCCGGTGGCCGTTGCCGAGATGGCCGCGCGAATGCCCCACGGGTCGGACCCGTCCGAGGCCGTGCGCGCGCTGCAGCAGCGATATGGCGGGCGCGGGGTGCAGGTGGTCCGTGTGGGCGACGCCTGGGCGATCCGCACGGCGCCTGACCTCGGTTTCCTGATGCGCAAGGAAACGGTCGAGGAGCGCAAGCTGAGCCGCGCCGCGATCGAGACGCTGGCGATCATCGCCTACCACCAGCCGGTGACACGCGCCGAGATCGAGGAGATCCGGGGCGTGGCTGTCAGCCGCGGCACCGTGGACCAGCTGATCGAGCTGGACTGGGTGCGCTTTGGCCGTCGGCGCATGACGCCGGGTCGCCCTGTGACCTTTGTGGTGACGCAGGGGTTCCTCGACCACTTCGGGCTGGAATCCGCGCGCGACCTTCCCGGGCTCGCCGACCTGCGGGCTGCGGGATTGCTGGACAGCCGTCCCGGACTCGGCGGCGCCCGGCCCGGTTCGGACGATCCCGACAGCGACGATACCACCGATGCCCCGCCGCCCGACCAGGACGCGTTGTTCGAGGACTGACCCATGAAGCTGGACCGGATGATCATGATGGTTCTGCGCCGCCTTCTGGGGCCGCTGATGAACCGCGGGATCGACCTGGCCGCGCGGGGAGGCAAGTCCGGGCGTGAGATGTCGCCCGAGGACCGCGCGCGCGCGCGGCAGGCCAAGCAGCTGGCCCGCCGTGCCCGACAGGCCGCCCGACTGACCCGCCGTGGCGGCCGGTTCTGAAGGCGGTCCGGTTGCACCTGAGAACAGCCGGGACGCGGGGGGCTGTCTGCCCCCCACGGGCCTTCGGCCCTCCCCCCGAGGATACTTGGACCACGTCGAAGCCGGGAGGCCCAAAGCCGGCACGGATGCGCGAAAGCCGCGCCAATGTCGTCAGCGGAAGTGCTTGGAGAGCTTCAGGCCCTGGCCCTGGTAGTTCGACGCGAGCCCCGCGCCATACAGCCGGTCGGGCGGGGCGGCCATGCGTTCGTAGACGAGGCGGCCCACGCCCTGGCCGTGCTCCAGCGCGAAGGGCGCCTCGTGGCATCGCACCTCCAGCACGCCGCGCGACCCGGCACCCCCGGCCGGGCCCCAGCCGAAGCCTGGATCGAAAAAGCCCGCGTAGTGCACCCGGAACTCGCCGACCATCGCCAGATAGGGCGCCATCTCGGCGGCGAAGCCGGGGGGCACGGTGACGGCCTCGCGGCTGACAAGAATGTAGAAGGCACCGGGATCGAGGATGATGCGTCCCCGGTCGGCGCGCAGGTCTTCCCAGAATTCGGCCGCGTCGTAGTAACCGATCCGGGCAAGGTCGATCACCCCTGAATGGGGTTTGGCCCGCCAGCCAACGCGCTGGCCGTCGCGCGACGACAGGTCGACCGAGAACCCCAGGCCCCCATCGATGGCTGCCACCCCGTCCACCAGCGGCGTCTCGCCGTGCACCCGGGTCAGGTCCTGATCGTCGAGAAGCGTCAGGCCGCGTCGGAACCGGATCTGGTTCAGCCGCATCCCCGGGCGAACGAGGACCGAGAACGACCTCGGGCAGATTTCGGCATAGAGCGGCCCGGCATAGCCCTGGGCGATCCGGTCGAATTCCACCCCCTCGTCCGTGACCGTGCGGGTCAGCAGATCCAGTCGTCCGGTCGATGACTTGGCATTTGCCGTTGCGGCAATGTCCGCGGGCAGTGCCAGGCGTTCCATCAGCGGCACGAGGTAGACACAGCCGCGTTCCAGCACGGCGCCGTCCGTCAGGTCGATGCGGTGCATCTCGAATTCGGCCAGACGGTCGGCAACGCGGTGGTCTGCGCCCGCAAGGAACGACGCGCGGACGCGATAGGCCGTGGATCCCAGTCGCAGGTCCAGCGAGGCAGGCTGGATCTGATCGTCGCCGAACGGGATCTCGGCAGCGATCGACGCGGCGGCGATCAGGCCGCGTATTGCGCTGTCGGGCAGCACGCCTATTGCCTGGGCTGGCTCCGCCGTCATGGAACGACGATACTGCAATCGCGGCCACGGCAAACGCGGGTCCGGTTTTCGGGGGGTGTTTTGGTCGGGCTAGCAGGACTTGAACCTGCGACCTTCCGCCCCCCAGACGGACGCGCTACCAGGCTGCGCCATAGCCCGACGCGACGCCCTAAATACCCATTCCCGCGTCGGGGGCAAGGCCCAAACGCCACCCGCGACCGAGGCTGATGCGTCATCTGTCGTCCATCCGGCCGCGCAGGGCCGACAGCTTTTCGAACAACAGCAACAGCCGGTCGTCAGGTTTGCCGGGCGGCTTGCGGAACCCGCGCAACGGCGGGCGTGCAGATGGCGACAGTGGCGCCGTGTTGTCGGGATCGGGCGGAATGGCCGGCAGCCGCAGGACCGGCGCCCCGGAACCCGCGGGGGCGGGCGACGCCTCGGGTTCGTCCCCGGTGCGGTCCGGCCCGGGCGACCCGAACAGGTCGGGCGTGTCCGAGCCCACCGGCCGAAGGGGCGCTTCCAGCACGAAGGGAACGACCTCGGCCGAATTGTCCGCGCCCCCCGATGCGTTCTCGACCATCCCGGCCTCGCTGTGGTGGGCGGGCGCGTCTGTGGCCGCAAAACCTTGCGAGGGCTGATCCGGCTGCGGCGGGGCCTGATGACGATGGGCGTCTGCCGGTTCCTCCGCGGCTTCCCCGAAGTTCTCGACGGGTGCTGCTGCCGAAAGCGGCGGTGTCAGGGGCGCCCCCGCGGGCCATTGCGGGCCGGGCCGTTCCGGAAGGCCCGAGGCATCCGGGGAAGGTGCCTGCACCGCGTCCTGCGATCTCGGAACCTGCGGTGGTGCTGCGGGCGGTTGCGGCTGGCCGTCCAGTGCCAGAGGAGGGGACAGGTCGGCCACCCGGCGCACGCCCTGTTCGCGCAACAGCTTCTGCACGCCGCGGATGGTCATGCCATCCTCGTGCAGGAGCTTCTTGATCCCGCCCAGCAGTTCCATGTCGGCGGGTCGATAATAGCGTCGCCCGCCCGCCCGCTTCACCGGCTTGATCTCGCGGAACCGGCTCTCCCAGAACCGCAGCACATGGGTAGGTGTGCCGAGCCAGTCGGCCACCTCGCTGATGGTGCGAAAGGCCTCGGGGGATTTCTCCGTTGTCACAGTATCTTAGCGCTTGTTTCCGGCCGCGACGCGGTCCTTCATGAGATGCGAGGGGCGAAAGCTCAGCACCCTGCGGGGACTGATCGGCACTTCCTCGCCGGTCTTGGGGTTGCGCCCGATACGCTGTCCCTTGGACCGGACCGAGAAGGTCCCGAAGGACGAGATCTTGACCGCCTCGCCGCGCACCAGCGCATCTGACACATGGCCCAGAACCGCCTCGACAAGATCAGCGCTTTCGTTGCGGCTGAGCCCGACTTCACGGAACACAGCCTCGCTCAGATCCATCCGCGTCAACGTCCGTTCACCCATGTCGTGCCCCCCTTGATTTGCCGACCATGGGGCGACTGATTTTCCGAGTCAATATCAAGGGTTTGCCGCTAGGCCCTCAGACCTCGCCGCAAGCGGTTACCAGCGCAGGACAACAGCCCCCCAGGCGAGGCCGCCGCCGATCGCCTCGGTCACGACCAGATCGCCGGGATTGATCTGCCCGCGGCCCACGCCGACTGACAGTGCCAGCGGGATCGAGGCCGCCGAGGTGTTGCCGTGGTCCTGAACGGTCACGACGACGCGTTCCATCGGTACCTGCATGCGCTGGGCCGTTGCCTTGATGATGCGCAGGTTCGCCTGGTGTGGCACGATCCAGTCGACATCCCCGCCCGACAGACCCGCCTTGTCGAGGGCCGCATGGGCCGTGTCGGCAAGCTTTTCGACCGCGTGGCGAAAGACCTCGCGCCCCTCCATCCGCAGGTGCCCGATCGTGCCCTTCGACACGCCGCCGTCGACGTAGAGCGCGTCGCGGTAGCGGCCGTCGCTGTGCAGGTCGGTCGCCAAAATGCCGCGGTCTGCCGTCGTGCCCTCCCCGGGCGCGGCCTCCAGTACCAGCGCGCCGGCGCCGTCGCCAAACAGCACGCAGGTGCCGCGGTCCGTCCAGTCCATGAGCCGCGAAAAGGTCTCGGCCCCGATAACCAGCACGCGCCGCGCCTGTCCGGCCACGATCAGCGCGTTGGCCGTGGACAGGGCAAAGACGAAGCCCGCGCAGACCGCCTGGATGTCGAAGGCGAATCCCCGAGTGTTTCCCAGTCGCGCCTGGACCATGGTTGCAGCAGACGGGAACGTCAGGTCGGCCGTCGAAGTGGCTACGATGATCACGTCGATGTCGTCGGCGCCCAGCCCCGCAGAATCCAGTGCCGCCCGGGCTGCGCGTTCGGCCATCTCGGATGTCGTCTGGCCTTCGGCTGCGATGTGGCGACGTTCAATACCCGTGCGCGCCACGATCCAGTCGTCCGAAGTGTCGAGGGTGGCCTCGAATTCGGCGTTGGGCATGATGCGCTCGGGCAGATAATGCCCCACACCGCGAACGGTGGCCCGGACCACGGCGCCTGTCGTCATGCCCCTGCGCCGCCCCCTGCGGTCTGTTCATCCTGCCCGGTCCCACCTTGCCCCGCCTCCGCGAGCGGTGCAAGGCGCGCGGCCAGTCGGTCGGTGAAGCCCGATTGCGCCAGCCTCCACGCCAGCTTCACGGCCGCCGAAACGCCGGTGATGTCGGCACCTCCATGGGACTTCACGACCGTGCCGTTCAGCCCGAGGAACACCCCCCCGTTCACCCGCCGCGGATCGATCCGTTTGGTCAGCCGTCGCAACGAGGTCAGCGCCAGAATGGCGGCGATACGGGACAGCGGGGTCGCCCGAAAGGCGTCCTTCAGGAAGTCTCGGATCAGCGTTGCGGTGCCTTCGCCGGTCTTCAGGGCCACGTTGCCCGTGAAGCCGTCGGTCACGATGACGTCGACCTTGGCAGACGGGATATCTCCGCCCTCCACGAATCCGATGAAGCGGAAATTGTTCCGTGGCGCGGCTTCGGTGATGAGGTCATGGGCAAGGTGCAGCTCGCTCCGGCCCTTGTGCCCCTCGGTCCCGACATTCAGCAGTCCGACCCGCGGACTGTCGATCCCCAGCCCGTTGCGGGCATAGGACATGCCCATCAGGGCGTATTGCAACAGGTCGTGCTCGTCGGCGCGGATATCGGCGCCCACGTCGAGCATCAGGTTGAACCCCTGCGGATTGCGGGATGGCCAGAGGCACGCGATCGCCGGCCGGTTCACGCCGGGCAACTTGCGTAACCGCATCATCGACAGCGCCATCAGCGCGCCGGTATTGCCGCAGGAAACCGCCGCCGCCGCCTCGCGTCGCTCTACCGCCTCGATCGCGGACCACATTGACGTGCCCTTGCCGTGGCGCATGACATGGCTCGGCTTTTCCTGCATCGTCACGACGCCGTCGCAATGGCGGATCTCGCATCGCCCGGCCAGTTGCCGCCGCCGCGAGACCAGCCGCGTCAGCTCGGGCTCGGGCCCGTGCAGGATGAACCGGATGTCGGGGTTCTTGGCCGCAGAAACGGCAAGGCCCGCGACCACGGTCGCGGGGCCGCGGTCGCCGCCCATGGCATCGACCGAGATGATGTTGGCCACACCACGCCAAGGGCTCGCCTCGACGCCCGGGTCAGCACGAGTCGGGGCTGTGTTGGGCGGGGCCATTGGCCGGGGGGAACCTGGGGCGACGGTGACGCCGGGGACGGGCAGGTCTGTCTGCCGGTTCCAGCCCGGCGCAGCCCGTCAGCCCGGAACCTACGCCGCGTCCTCGTCCAGGTCGACCTCGGTGGTGCGGACCACAACCTCGCGGTCGTCATAATGCCCGCAGGCGCCACAGACGTGGTGGGGCCGCCGCAATTCGCCGCAATTCGGGCATTCGGCGGGATTCGCGGCCACCAGCGCATCGTGCGAGCGGCGCATGTTCCGGCGCGACCGGGTGGTCCTGTTCTGCGGGACAGCCATGGTTCAACCTCGTTGTTCCCGGGCCTCGGCCCGATAGTCTT
>CAYYOE010000077.1:0-8486 GCA_964473055.1 uncultured Rhodobacterales bacterium
ACAGGAAGTCGTTCCAGATGCCGGTCACCTGCAGGATGATCGCCACCACGAAGATCGGCAGGCTCATCGGCAGCATGACACGGAAGTAGATGCCCCAGAACCCGGCGCCGTCGACGCGCGCGGCCTTGAACAGTTCCTCGGGCAGCGAGGCGAAGTAGTTGCGGAACAGAAGCGTCAGGATCGGCATTCCGAACACCGTGTGCACCAGCACCAGCCCCCAGAGCGAGCCGTAAAGGCCCATCTCGCGCAGCAGGATCACGATCGGGTACAGCATGACCTGGTAGGGGATGAAGGCCCCGAAGATCAGGCAGGTGAAGAACACCTCCGATCCCTTGAACTTCCAGTTGACCAGCGCATAGCCGTTCACGCTCGCCACGGCGATCGACAGGATCACCGACGGGATCAGGATGCGGACCGAGTTCCAGAACCCGCGCGACAGGCCATCGCAGTTCAGCCCGGTGCATGCCTCGGACCAGGCCTTGCCCCAGGCCTCGAATGTCACCTCGACGGGGGGCGCGAAGATGTTGCCCATGCGAATTTCCGGCATGCCCTTGAGCGAGGTCATCACCATCACCCATAGCGGCAGCAGGTAGTACAGGCAGACCAGGCCGAGCGTGCCATAGATGATGATGTTGGTGGACGAGAACACGCGCCGGGGCCGCGGCCCCCGCGGTTCCGTGCGGGCCGCCGCAGGTTCCACGGTTGCGATTGTCGCGTCAGCCATGCCCGCGCCCCTTCTTCGATCCGAATTCCAGATAGGCCCAGGGCACCAGCACGATCAGCACCGACAGCAGCATCATGGTGGATGCCGCGAACCCCTGGCCCAGGTTCTGCGCCTGGAACATGTAGTCGTAGACATACATCGACGGCACCTGGCTGGCGTTGCCCGGTCCCCCGGACGTCTGCGCGACGACCAGATCGTACAGCCGCACGATCCCGCTTGCCACGATCACCAGCGTGGTGATGAACACCGGCCGCATCATCGGTACCACGATGAACAGGTAGGTCTTCCACTTCGGGATGCCGTCCACCCGCGCGGCCTTCCAGATCTCGTCGTCAATGCCGCGCAGGCCTGCCAGCATCAGGCACATCACGAAGCCCGTGCCCTGCCAAAGTGCAGCGATCAGAAGACCATAAAGGACGATCTTCGGGTTATTCAGCGGGTCGAAGGCAAAGCTTTCCCACCCCCAGCCACGCACGATGGCCTCGATCCCGAACTGGGGGTTCAGGATCCACTGCCAGACCAGTCCCGTCACGACGAAGGACAGGGCGAACGGATACAGCATGATGGTGCGGAACGTGTCCTCGAACCGGATCTTCTGGTCCATCAGCACCGCCAGAAGGAAGCCGATGGTGATGGTGAAGACCAGGCTGAGCGTCCCGAAGATCATCAGGTTCTCGATGGCCACCATCCAGCGCGAGGTGGACCAAAGACGCTCGTACTGCATCAGGCCGACGAAGTCTGACCGGGGCAGAAGGCGCGAACTGGTGAACGAGTGATAGACCGTCCAGAGCGTGCCGCCCACGAAGACGAATGTAACCGCCAGGACCATCGGGATGGCAGCGGCCTTTCCCATGAGGTTGCGGAACAGGGGAAACGGACGGCCGGACGCCATGCATGCACTCCGATCAGGACAAGGTGCCCCCGGCCTGCCACTGAAGGCAGGCCGGGGGCAGGGACGAGATCAGTCCTTGTTGCGGATGATCTGGACGTAGGTCGCCTGGGCGGCCTCGGGCGTGATCGAGGCATCCTGGAAGAACTGCACGAACAGGTCGTTCAGCTGGATGTTCGTGTCTTCCGTGTTCAGCGCGTTCGTATCCGGCAGCGTGTTGCCCGCAGCCAGGATTTCGAGGCCCATCTTCATGCAGTCGTTCGTAGCCTGCAGATCGACGTCACCGCGGATCGGCAGCGACCCCTTCTTCAGGTTGAACGCCACCTGCGTCTCGGGCCGCAGAAGCGTGGCCGCAAGCTCTTCCTGTGCGGCCGAGATTTCGGCATTGCTCACGCGCGGGAAGTAGAAGGCATCGCCGCCGGTCGAGATCACGGCCCGTACGCCGAGGCCCGGCAGGCAGGTATAGTCCTCGCCCGCGACCAGTTCGGCCACGGCGAATTCGCCCTGGGCCCAGTCGCCCATGATCTGCCCGCCCGCCTGGCCGGTGATGACCAGGTTGGTGGCCTGGTTCCAGTCCTGGACGTTCGATCCCTGCGCCATCTCGCGCGCCTGGGCCGCCGCCTGGAACACGGCGGCCATTTCGGAACCTCCGGCCATGTCGACGTCGCCGTCGCCATAGATCTGCTGCAGGACTTCAGGCCCGGCGATGGTGGCCAGCAGCACGTTGAAAAGACCCGTGCTCTGCCAGGCCTGGCCGCCCAGTGCCAGCGGCAGGATCCCGGCCTCGCGCAGCTTGGGCGCGGCGTCGGCGAATTCGTCCCAGTTGGTCGGAACCGGCAGGCCGGCCTTTTCGAAGGCGTCGTTCGACAGCCACAGCCACTGCCAGGAGTGGATGTTCACCGGCGCGCAGTAGACCTTGCCGTCCACGGTGCAGGCATCGAGCAGCGAGGGCGGGTTGACGATGTCGCGCCAGCCTTCGCGTTCGGCCACCTCGGTCACGTCGCGCAGCAGCCCTGCTTCGATCAGTTCCTCGGCCTGGCGGCCATGGTTGAACTGGAAGGCGCCCATCGGGTCGCCGCCGATGATGCGGCTGATGACGATCGGGCGCGCCGTGCTTCCGCCGCCGGCGATTGCCCCATCCACCCAGTTGTTGCCGGTGGCGTTGAACGCCTTGGCCAGCTCGGCCACCGCCGCGGCTTCACCGCCCGATGTCCACCAGTGGGTCACTTCGAGGTCGGTCGCATGGGCCGCCGAAGCGATCGCAAGCGCCGACGCGCCCATCAGGCACGCAGTCAGTTTCATGGTAGTCCTCCCTTGGTCGTGTTGTTCTAAATCGTTTCAGGAAGCCTATAACGATTCAGATTGCGCTAACAAGTGAAAATGTGGTGCAGTTGTGGACAGGCCGGGCGGAAAGAACCTGTGCGGCCGGGAGGATGAAGTGACCCTGACGGATGACAACGGGGCCCGGGGCCCGGCGTCGGTCGCGACGGCGGCGGGCGAGTCGCGTCCGACGCTGAAGACCATCGCCCGGATGACCGGCCTTGCGGTGGCCACCGTCTCGCGCGCGCTGTCGGATGCCCCGGATATCGGCGCGGACACCAAGGCGCGCGTGCGCGAGGCGGCGCGCGCCGTCGGCTACCGCCCGAACCGGGCTGGCGTGCGCCTGCGCACCGGAAAGACCAACGTCATCGCCTTGGCCCATGCCACCGACCACGACTTCGTCAACCATGTGGCGCGGCTGACCTCGTCCATTGCGCGCGAATTGCGCGACACAGGCTATCACCTGATCATCATGCCCTACTTTCCCGACGAGGATCCGATGACCCCGGTCCGCTATATCGTGGAGGCAGGCGCTGCGGACGGTGTCATCCTGAACGAGACCCAGCCACACGACCCTCGGGTCGACTACCTGCTCGCCCACGGTGTCGCGGTGGCCACGCATGGGCGTACGGCGGTGCTGGGGCGGCACCCGAGTTTCGACTTCGACAACGAGGCCTTCGCACGGCTTGCGATCGACCGGCTGGCCGCGCGGGGGCGGCGTCGGGTACTGATCGTGCTGCCGCCCGCACGCATGGCCTATGCGCAGCACATCCTGAACGGCGCGCTTGCGGACGGGGCCGCGCGCGGCGTGGCCGTCGAGGTGCTGGATACGGCCACCAGCCACGACCGGGCCCTCGCCATCGAGGCGGCACTGTCGGTGCGCCTGGGGCAGGGCGTGCGCCCGGATGCGATCCTGTGTGCGTCGACCGCCGCGGGGATGGGCGCCGTTGCCGCGACCGAGGCTGCGGGCCTGAGCATCGGGCAGGACATCGACATCGTCGGCAAGGAAGCGCTGCCGTTTCTCAGCCGCCTGCGGCGCGAACTGCTGGTCGTGCCCGAAGATGTGGGCCGGGCCGGCCGGTTCCTTGCCCGCGCGTTGATTGCTGCGATCGACCAACCCGATGCGCCTCCGCAAGAGGTGCTCGACGCGCCCACGCGTTTCGTGGGCGATCCGGACTGAACGGCCTTCGAATCGGGCTGGTGTCGCCGCCCCTTCCTTCATATTCTTGGATAAAGATATGTAGGGAGGATACCATGCAGATCACGCGGCGGACGGTTCTGGTCGGTGGGACGGCGTTTGGCGGGGCGGCGGGGATTATTGGTATTGGCGGTCGGGCCATCGCACAGGCGACGGTCGAAGGGGCAGGGCGCAGCCTGACCACGGTCAGCGACGGGTCGCTGGTGCTGCCCTTCGACCTGATCCTCGGGGGCCTGCCCGAGGACGCGCTGGCCCCGGTGATTGCGCGGCACGGGATTTCGCGCGAGGCGCTGACGCCGCCCTGCAACCTGACGCTCTTGCGCGGCGACGGTCGGGTGATCCTGTTCGACGTGGGTGCGGGACCGGACTTCCAGCCGACCGCCGGGCAGATCGTGGACAGCCTGTCGGCCGCAGGCGTGGCGCCCGATGACGTGACGGATGTCGTGTTCACCCATGGCCATCCCGATCATCTCTGGGGGCTTCTTGATGACTTCGACGAACCGGTGTTCCCGAACGCAGCCTATTCTATAGGGCGGATCGAATGGGACTACTGGACCGATCCCGCCACCGTCGAAACCATCGGTGCGGTGCGCCAGTCCTTCGCCGTGGGTGCGGCGCGGCGACTTGCGGTGATTGCCGACGACATGCGACTGCTGGAGGATGGCGAGGCGGTGCTGCCGGGCGTCACGGCCCGTGCCACGCCGGGGCATACGCCGGGGCATCTGGGATTCGAGATCGACCTCGGCTCGGCCCAGGCGATGGTGGTGGGCGATGCGGTCGGCAACCACCACATGGCCTTCGCCCGGCCCGACCTGCCCACCGGGGCCGATCAGGACCTTGATATCGGTATCCAGACGCGGGTCGCGCTGATGGACGAGATTGCGGCGCGAGAGATGATCATCGTGGGGTTTCACCTGCCCGACGGCGGAATCGGGCGGGCGCTGCGCGACGGCGTGGGCTATGCCTTCGAGTCAGGATAGGGGGCGCGTCCGGTCAAGCCTGACGCGCAAAACCCTCGATCAGCTGGCGAAGGCCCAGGGCTGCGCCGGCAATGATCGACAGGAACACCAGTGGCGCCGAGAACGACAGGACCGCAAAGGCCGAGATACCCTGTCCAACGGTGCATCCCACGGCGATGACGGCGCCCACGCCCATGATCGCGGCGCCGCCGATCTGGCGCTTCAATTCGCGCGGGTCCTCGCAGGCTTCCCAGCGGAAATGTCCCTTGCCGAAGCTGCCCAGAAACGCCCCCGCAAGCACCCCGAAGACCGATCCCACGGCAAAGTTTATTCCCCCGCCCGATGCCGTCATTACCCAGTACAGCGCGTCGCCCAATGGCCGTGCAAAGCTGTGCGAGATCACCGGGCCGGGACCGAACCCACCATCGTGAACGGCTGAGGTGCCCGCCCAACCGGCCGCCACTGCCAGACCTACAGCCGCGCCCCAGGCAATGCTGCGGGGCTTGTTGCGCAGCGACCGGCCCGAAGCCGCGACGGCGATCAGCGTCAGCCCAAGGATCAGCCCGACCCATCCTGGCGACAACCCCAGCGCGCCCCCGATCAGGTCGGCATAGCCCGCGGGCGTACCGGGGCCTGCGGCAGGTTCGGGGAACAGGCGGACGCGCAGCCAGGCCAGCGGACCGGACGCCGTGGCCATGGCCGTGACACCCAGCACCAGCACCACGAAGAAGGCCCGCAGGTCGCCGCCGCCAAGCCGCGCCAGCGCGCCGTAGCCGCAGTTGCCCGCCAGCGCCATGCCGTAGCCGAACATCAACCCGCCGACCACCGCGGCCAGGGGGTTGAAGGCGATCCCGTGATACACGGCCTCGGACAGACTGAAGGCACCTGTCAGCACCATCGCAAAGACACTCGTCATCGCAGTGCCGATTGCAAGCACCCACATCCGCAGGCGTCTGTCCGAATGGCCGTAAAGAATATCCTCGACTGCGCCCAGCGTGCAGAATCGACCGAGGCGCGCAGCAAGACCGAGAACGATCCCGGTCACGGCCCCGACGAGGGCGAGGATGGCACCCTCCCCCATTCCGCCCGGCCAAATTCCGTCAGGCATCGACGGACCCTCCCTGGCTGACACCCGGGCGGGTTATGGGTTTCTTATCGCCCGGGTTCGGCGCCGCCCTGGCGACAGAAGATGTCGTAGACGACGTCGAGTATCCTTATCGCCCGTTCGTCAGCCAGGCTGTAATAGATCGCCTTGCCGTCACGCCGGGGCTGCACCAGGCCTTCCAGACGAAGCCGCGCCAGTTGCTGGGATACGGCGGCCTGTCGGGCCGACAGCAGTTCTTCCAACTCTGTCACGGATTTTTCGCCCGTGGCAAGGTGGCACAGGATCATCAGGCGCCCCTCGTGGCTGAGCGCCTTGAGAAAGTTCGACGCGTCGCAGGCCGCCGTGACCATGCGGTCGACTTCGGCTTCGCTCAGGTCGGGGGACAATACGGGCAGCGCCATGGTCATTCCCTCATCACGATTTCTGCATACATCCTGGGTTCCCGGGCGGCAAGTCCTGTGCTGCAGTGCGGAAAGTATGTGGAGCCGGGGTCACGATCTTTCCCTTTGCAGAACTGGGACCGAGTCGAGCATCCGCCCCAGAAGTCCCCAGAAGAAGTCCTCGCCGGGATAGCCTTCGATCCGTCCCGCCTCGACCCCATCGACCACCAGCACGAAGGTCGGGGTGAACACGGCACTTCGGGCAAGGGTCAGCCCCTCTGGCAAGGGCTCGCGCAACTGAATCCGGCGCAAGGGCGCAAGACTGCCTTCGGGGGTGTTCGGATAGATCGGTGCGATCTGTGCGTTCCATTGCGCACACCAGGCACAGCCCGGTTGCTCGACCATCACCAGTTCGATCACTGGTTCGGACACAACCACGTCCTCTGCACGGGCCGGGCCGGCCAGTGCAATGGCTGCAATACCTGCGACAAGGGCGCGGCGCATATGCCGGGTTGACGCCTTCATGATACAAAACATAATATGAATATGTGAATTGAACAAGAGCCGCGCGCGCCGATACGGCAGCCGACCGGCCGGGAGGAGACATGTTCGACATCAGCTATCCCGGTGCTGCGCTTGCGGGGCTGCTGTCCTTCCTGTCGCCCTGCATCCTGCCCATCGTGCCGTTCTACCTATCCTACATGGCGGGGGTCGGCATGAACCAGATCTCGGCCACTGGCACCATCATACCGGCGGTGCGCCTGCGTGCCTTTCTCTCTGCCCTGGCCTTTTCGGCCGGGGTGCTAACGATCTTCATGGCGCTCGGTGCGGGCGCCAGCCTTGCGGGACAGATGGTGCGCGACTGGATGGGCGTGCTGCGCTGGGTCGCGGCGGCGATCATCATTGCCATGGGGCTGCATTTCCTGGGCGTCATCCGGATCGGGTTTCTCTATCGCCAGTTCCGGGCCGAGGCGGGCGATACGTCGAATATGTCGTTCCTCGGCGCCTACGTCATCGGGCTTGCCTTCGCCTTCGGCTGGACGCCCTGCGTAGGCCCGGTGCTGGCGGCCATCCTGTTCATGGCGGGCGCCACCGACAGCGCTGGTGCGGGCGCCGCACTGTTGTTTGCCTACGGACTGGGGATGACCGCGCCCTTCGTGCTCGCGGCGCTGTTCGTGGTGCCCTTCATGCGGTTCATGCAGCGCTTCCGGCGGCATCTGGGCGTGATGGAGAAGGTCATGGGCGCACTTCTGATCGTGTTCGGCGTGCTGATCGCTACCGACACGGTCAATCTGATCGCGCAATGGATGCTGGAGGTCGGGCCCGACATCGGCGTGATCCGCTGACGCACGGCCAAACAAGGGAGGATGCGATGCAACGAATTCTGACGGCGGCCGCCATTGTCCTGGCGCTTGCGATGCAACTGGCGGAGCCTGCCCACGCGGCGGAACTGGGCGACGACGGCCTGCACAAGGCCGACTGGATGCGCGACACGTTCAAG
The DNA here is from genome assembly GCA_964473055.1 of uncultured Rhodobacterales bacterium. Lineage (GTDB taxonomy): Bacteria > Pseudomonadota > Alphaproteobacteria > Rhodobacterales > Rhodobacteraceae > UBA996. The sequence continues at coordinate 8,077 of CAYYOE010000077.1, forward strand.
GACCTGCGCGAGGACCTCGACGAAGCAAATGCCGAGGGCAAGCGGCTGTTCGTGATCTTCGAGCAGCGCGGCTGCATCTACTGCACGCGGCTGCACGAGCAGGTGTTCAGCGACCCCGAGATCGCCGACTACATCCGCGAGAACTTCTTCGTGGTTCAGTTGAACCTGCACGGCGATATCGAAGTGACCGACTTCGACGGCGACGCGCGCGGCGAAAAGGCGATGGCGCGCAAGTGGGGCATGCTGTTCACGCCGACCATCATGTTCTTCCCCGAGGATGTGCCCGACGGGGTGCCCGCGCCGCAGGCCGCCGTCGCGGTCATGCCTGGCGCTTTCGATGGCGGCACCGTCTACAACATGTTCACCTGGGTCGTCGAGAAGCGCTACGAGCTTGATGGCGAAGAGGATTT
>CAYYOE010000077.1:8586-12100 GCA_964473055.1 uncultured Rhodobacterales bacterium
TGCGTGCGCTGATCGTGAACGCCAAGCTGATCTTCGAAGGCACGGTGATGCCCGCCTTCTACAAGTCGAGCGGTTTCATCCGCCCGGGCGAGGCCTTCACCATGAAGCCTGCCGCCGAGCCGCTGCCGACCCTTCTGACCGCACAGCAGGTCGAGGATGTGGTCGCCTACCTGATGACCCTGAAAGACTGATCCGCCAGATGAACCGGAGGACCGAGATGACCATGACACGACGCGGCGCCCTGAGGATGGGCGCGGGACTGGCGGCGCTGGCCGCAATGCCGGCACTTCCAGCCATGGCGGCGACCGGCGACGAGGCGATGATGGCCTTTACCGGCGGCGTTACCCCCGGCGAGGGCGGAATCATCCTGACCACGCCCGAGATCGCCGAGAACGGCAACACCGTTCCGGTCAGCGTCAGCGCGCCAGGTGCGGTTGCCATTGCGCTGTTCGCGGCCGGCAACCCGAACCCGGAAGTGGGCGTATTCAGTTTCGGCCCGCTGGCGGCCAGTCAGGCGGCCACCACGCGCATCCGCTTGGCCGGTACGCAGGACGTGGTCGCCATCGCGAAGCTGGCCGACGGCAGCTTCGTGCAGGCACGCAATGAGGTGAAGGTCACCATCGGCGGCTGCGGCGGCTGAGGCAAGGGATAGGGAGAGACGACATGAGCGATGTGAAACCCCGCGTCCGCGTGCCGAAGACCGCCCAGGCGGGCGAAGTCATCGTGCTGAAGACGCTGATCAACCACGATATGGAAAGCGGCCTTCGCAAGGACCGCGACGGCAACGTCATTCCGCGCCGGATCATCAATCACTTCACCTGCGCTTTCAATGGCGAGGTGGTGATCGACGTGGCGATGGAGCCGGGTATCTCGGTCAATCCGTACTTCGAGTTCGAGGCCACCGTCCCGGAATCGGGCACCTTCACCTTCCGCTGGGTGGATGACGACGGCTCGATCTACGAAGCGAACGAAGAGATCACGGTCGGCTGACCAGGGCAATTGGCCCGGACCCCGGGCGCCAGACCCGGGGCCGCGCCAGGGAGGGAACAGGATGACAACCAAGGCAGCCTTGCTGGCGACCACGGTATTGCTTGCGGCCGGCATGGCCTGGGCCGATCCGGTGGACGATACGCTGATCGTCAACGACGAGATCGAGATCACGCTGCGCGCCCCCGCGCCCGCACATCTGAATGGGGTGCTCGGCCCCGAGGTTCTGTCGGGATGGCTGTATCGCGAGGATACGACCCGCGATGTCCAGCGCGATGATTTCGAGAACCCGGCCAGCCTTTTCGTCGAGGTGGCCGAAACGGCCTGGCAGACCGCCGAAGGCACCGAGGGCAAGTCTTGCGCGTCCTGCCACGACGATGTGGACAGCCTCGCCGGACTGCGCGCCTCGATGCCCAAGGTGAACCCGGCCAATGGCGAGCTCTGGGCGATGGAGCAGTACGTCAACGACTGCCGGGAGAACCGGATGGGCGCGGAAAAGTGGGGCTGGGACAGCCAGGACATGCGCAACATGACCGCACTGATCTCGTCCGTGTCGCGTGGCATGCCGGTGAACGTTCAGATCGACGGTCCCGCCGCGCCCTTCTGGGAGCAGGGTAAAGAGATCTACTATACCCGCTATGGCCAGCTGGAATTGTCCTGTGCCAACTGTCACGAGGACAACAACGGACGCTACATCCGGGCCGACCACCTGTCGCAGGGCCAGACCAACGGCTTCCCGGTCTATCGCTTCAATACCACGGGTCTCGTGTCCATCCACAACCGCTTCCGGGGTTGCATCCGAGACACCAGGGCCGAGCCCTACGCCGTCGGCTCGCCGGAATTCGTGGCGCTGGAACTCTATGTCGCTTCGCGCGGCATGGGGCTGTCGGTCGAAGGACCGTCGGTCCGGCAGTAACCCGGGCAGCGGCGGCAACCCCGCCGCGCCCCTACCGACACAAGGGCCGGATCGGCGCGCGGGACCTTCCCGTGCGATCGGGAGCGGCTTGCCAGACGACAAGGATGCGACAGGCATGATCTCGCGGCGCGATTTCCTACAGGCAGCGATGGCCACTTCGGCAATCTGGGGCGGCTCGGGCATGGGTGCGTGGTCGCGTCTGGCCGCACAGCAGCGGCTGACGCAGGACGACCTTCTGGGCTTCGACACGTTCGGCAACGTGTCGCTGGTCCACATGACCGACATTCACGCCCAACTTAAGCCGGTCTGGTTCCGCGAACCCGAGGTGAACCTGGGCGTGGGGGCCGCGCGCGGGCAGGTTCCGCACATCACGGGCGCCGACTTCCGCCGCCTCTACGGGATCGAGGATGGCAGCCCCAGCCACTATGCCCTGACACACGACGACTTCAGCGCACTGGCGCAGACTTACGGGCAAATGGGCGGACTCGACCGGATCGCCACGATCCTCAAGGCGATCCGCGCCGACAGGCCCGACGCCTTGTTGCTGGACGGCGGCGACACCTGGCACGGGTCGTACACCTGCTACCACACCGAAGGGCAGGACGTGGTCAACGTCATGAACCTTCTGCGCCCCGACGCGATGACCTTCCACTGGGAATTCACGCTGGGGTCCGACCGCGTGCGCGAGATCGTGGCAGGCCTGCCATTCCCGGCACTGGGTGCCAACATCTTCGACAACGAATGGAACGAGCCGTCCGAGGATTTCCAGCCCTACGCCCTGTTCGAGCGTGGCGGTGTGCTGGTCGCCGTGATCGGGCAGGCCTTCCCTTACATGCCCATCGCGAACCCCGGCTGGATGTTCCCCGAGTACAGCTTCGGCATTCGCGAGGAACGGATGCAGGAAATGGTGGACGAGGTGCGCGCAAAAGGCGCGGATCTGGTCGTCTGCCTGTCGCACAACGGCTTCGACGTGGACAAGAAGATGGCGGGCCGTGTGCGGGGGCTTGACGTCGTGCTTTCGGGCCATACCCACGACGCGCTGCCCGAACCCGTGGTGGTGGGTGACACCATCGTCATCGCCACCGGGTCGAACGGCAAGTTCGTGTCGCGCGTCGACCTCGATGTGCGCGACGGGCGGATGATGGGCTTCCGCCACAAGCTGATCCCGGTCTTTGCCGACGTGATCGCCCCCGACGCCGAGGTTGCTGCCGCCATCGAGACCGAGCGCGCGCCGTTCAAGGACGAGCTGGACGAGGTGATCGGCACTGCCGACGGGCTTCTGTACCGGCGCGGCAACTTCAACGGCACCTGGGACGACCTGATCTGCGACGCCCTGATCGAAGAACGCGACGCCGAGATCGCGATGTCGCCCGGTGTGCGCTGGGGGCCGTCGGTCCTGCCCGGTCAGGACATCACACGCGAGGATATCTGGGGCGTCACCAGCATGACCTATGGCCGCGCCTATCGAACCGAGATGACCGGCGAGTTCCTGAAGGTGATCCTGGAAGACGTGGGCGACAACCTGTTCAACCCCGACCCCTACTACCAGCAGGGCGGCGACATGGTGCGGATGGGCGGCCTTGGCTACCGCATCGACGTGACCGCGCCGGT
>CAYYOE010000078.1:0-8825 GCA_964473055.1 uncultured Rhodobacterales bacterium
ATTCCTGCGCGAGCGGATCGGTCATCTCCACCGGCGTGGCGTTGAGCGAGAAGAAGCCGGGCAGCGCGTTGGCATAGAGCGTCGCGAATTCCGGGCTGCCGACCCAGTCCAGGAAGGTCCGCGCGGCCTCGGCATTGGGCGACGCGGCATTCAGGCCGATGGCGATATCGGTGTGATCCGAGATGAAGCAGGGATCGCCCGCGGCCTGCACCGGCGGCGGGAAGGCCCCCATCTCGAAATCCACCAGCGCATTGAAGCCCGAGATTTCCCACGAACCGGCGGGATAGATGGCCGCACGGCCCAGCGTGTACAGGTTCTGGCTGTCGGGATAGGTCTGCGCCTCGAACCCGTCGCCCAGATACGCGCCCCAGCGGGCCAACTGTTCGAACGGCGCGACCCACTGCGGATCGGTCAGCGACTGTTCGCCCGCGATCAGGGCAAGCCGACCTTCCTCGCCCATCCAGTAGGTCGGGCCGATGTTGTTGTAACCCATGGTCGCCGCTTCCCATTGGTCGGCGGTCCCCATGGACATCGGGATGTAGCCGCCATGCGCCTTGATCGCGTCGAGAACTGCAAAGAACTCGTCCACGGTCGTCGGCACCTCGACACCGATCTCTGCGAAGGCATCCCTGTTGTAGATGAAACCGTGGATCACCGAGGCCATCGGCACGCAGAAGGTGGCTGCGCCATCGTCCGTCTGCCAAGCCGACTTTGCCACATCCGAGAAGTTCGCCATGGCGGGCAGATCGGACAGGTCCGCCAGTCGGCCCTGGTTGAACAGTTCCAGCGACGCGTCGAAGGGGCGACATGTGATCAGATCACCGGCCGATCCGGCGGCGAGCTTGGAGTTCAGCACGGCGTTGTATTCCGCAGGCGCCGAGGGCGCGAAAGTCACGCGGATATCGGGGTGCTGCGACTGGAAAGCCGGGATGATCGTGTCCTGCCAGATGGTCAGGTCGTCGTTGCGCCAGCTTTCGATCACCAGCTGGGTCTGCGCCAGCGCCGGTGCGGCCATGGCGGTCGTCGCCAGCAGCGCGGGGAAAAGGGTGCGTCTCATGGTCAGTCTCCCTGTTGGCCCGGGTCTGCGCCCGGGGGGTCGTTGAAAAGGATCGCGAAAGCGCGCGACAGGTGCCCGCCTGCCGCTGCAAGTGCGGTGTCGGCGGCATCCGGCGTCAGGCCGCGGGCAACGAGGACAGCTGGCTTCACCGCGCCATCCGTGGCCGCGAGTGCCGCGCGCGCCGAGGCCGCATCAACTGCGGCGACCGCCGCCACGATACCTGCCGCACGGTCACGGAGCTTGGCGTTGTCGGCCACGACATTGACCATGTAGCCATCGTGGACATGCCCCAACCCGATGCCCACCAGCACCGACATCAGATTGAGCGCCGCCTTCTGCGCCGTGCCCGCGCCCATGCGCGTTGACCCCGTCACCAGCTCGGGCCCGGTATCCAGCAGAACCGGCAGGTGGGCGAGCGTCAAAAGCGGCGAACCGGGCACATTGGCAAAACCCGCGACGGTCGCCCCTGCATCCTGCGCGGCTTGTGCCACCGCCAGCGTCGTGGGGGTCGCGCCCGAAGCGGCAAGGCAGACCAGAACGTCGCCCGGGCCGAGCGACAGCCGCACGAGGGCGGCCAGCGCCGCGGGCACATCATCCTCGACCGCGCCTTCCATGGACAGAAGCGCCCCGACGCCACCCGCAAACAGCACGGGCACGCGGTCGGCGGGGATGCCGAAAGTGCCGGGAAGCTCGAGCGCATCCGCCAGCGCCATCAGACCCGACGACCCGGCGCCCGCGTAGGCCATGCGATACCCGGCAGCCAACGCGCCCGCGCCGGCCTGTGCGACCGCGGCGATGGCCGGGATTGCCGGCGCAAGGGCGGCAAGGGCCGCATGCTGGGCGGCAAGAACACTGGCGCCGACCCGGTCCGCAGTCAGCCCATGCAGACCGGCCGAGGCCGGATGGCGAGCTTCGGTGCTACGCTGCGGATGGCCGTCCATGCGAATCCCCCTGTTGCGCCGTATAATGCCAACCTAATACCAATTGTAAAGCATTCTTGCGCATTCAAGCAAATACCGCACGATCCGACGCTCCCTCTTCCATAATGGTATTGTTTTGGTATCTTGATCCAGAAGGAGAGTCGGATGGACCTTGTTCTCGGGATCGACGGGGGTGGCACGGGATGCCGGGCGGCGGTGGCCGATGCCATGGGTCGCATCCTCGGCACGGCGTCGGCCGGGCCGTCCAACATCGCCTCCGACCCCGAGGGCGCCGCCGCAAACATCCTCGCCGCGGCGCGGGAAGCCCTTCGCGCGGCCACGGGCGACGCGGCGGGGCTGGACCAGCTGTCCGCGGGCCTGGGGCTTGCCGGCGCGAACGCGGCGGGCGCGCGTGCGCGGCTGGCCGCCGCCCTGCCCTTTGCCCGCGTCCGGATCGAGACCGATGCCGTGGCGGCCGCCATGGGCGCGCTCGGCGTCGGCGACGGCCCCGACGGCGACGGGATTGTCGCGGCAATCGGCACCGGGTCGGTCTATGCGGTGCGGCAGGACGGGCGGCTGAAACAGTATGGCGGATGGGGCCTTGTGCTGGGCGACACCGGCAGCGGTGCCTGGATCGGGCGGGCCGCGCTGACACGCGCACTGGCGGCCAGCGAAGGCGCGGCCCCGGACACCCCTCTGACCGTGGCGCTGCTGTCCGAACTGGGCGGGGCGCAGGGGATAATCGCCTGGGCCCAGGGCGCGCGGCCCGCCGACTTCGCTGCTCTGGCGCCTCGGCTGTTCGCCGGACCGGACGATGCCGCTGCCGCCGAAGTGCTGGCGCAGGCACGAGCGGATATCGCAGCGCAGATCGACCGGCTGCGCGCCATTTCCCCCCTGCCGGTCACCTTCATCGGCGGGCTTGGCCCGATCGTGGCAGGATGGTTCGACGACATCCCCCAACGGTCGCCCTCGGGCACGGCCCTCGATGGGGCGCTGATCCTCGCGCGGACCACACATGTGGGGACCGAGGCATGAGCGTGGTCGTGCCGCCCCCCCTGTTCTCTCCCGACAGCCTCGACGATGCCGGCGCGGGGCCCCTGTACCTGCAACTCCAGCGCAGACTGGCCGAAGCCATCGACAGCGGACGCCTGCCGCCGGGCGCAGCCCTTCCGCCGGAACGTGACATGGCGGCGATGACCGGGCTGTCGCGGGTGACGGTGCGCAAGGCGGTTCAGGCGCTTGTGGCCGCCGGGCACCTGGTGCAGCGGCAGGGATCGGGCACCTTTGTGGCGCCCCGCGTGGAGAAGCTGGAACAGGCGTTGTCGCTGCTGACCTCGTTTACCGAGGACATGGCCCGCCGGGGGCGTGCTGTTCAGTCCCAGTGGCTCTCTCGCGAGGTCGCGGCACCCTCGCCGGAAGAGACGATGGCGCTTGGGTTGCGGGCCGGCGACCGCGTGGCCCGTCTTGCGCGTGTGCGCCGGTCCGACGGCGTGCCCCTGGCCATCGAGCGCGCAACGATTGCGGCGACCGACCTGCCGGACCCCGCTCGCGTCGAGACCTCGCTCTATGCCGTGCTGCAGGATCGCGGGCTTCGCCCCGTGCGCGCGGTGCAACGGATCACCGCCGCGAACCTCGGTCCGCAGGATGCAGCACTTCTGGAAGTCCCTGAAGGCGCCGCCGCGCTGAGGATCGAGCGCATCGGCTACCTGCCCTCGGGCCGGGTGGTGGAGTTCACCCGATCACTCTATCGCGGCGACGCCTACGATTTCGCCGTGGAACTGACATTGGCCCCGGAACGGGCCACCGACAAGGAAAGCCCCTCTCGATGACCCAAAGCCACATGGCCCGCGAAGTGGCCGAAATCCCGCAAGCCGCAGCCCGGCACCTGGAGCTTGCGCGCACGGCGACGCTGACCGCCGCGGCCGATCTGGCCGCGCTCGACCCGGGGCTTGTCGTCACCGTGGCGCGCGGGTCGTCGGACCATGCGGCAGGCTATCTCAAGTATGCGATCGAACTGCTGGCGGGCATTCCCGTGGCCTCGGTCGGGCCGTCCATCGCCTCGGTCTACGGGCGGGCGCTGCGGATGAAGGGGGCGGCCTGCATCGGAATCTCGCAGTCGGGTCAAAGCCCGGACATCGTGGCAATGATGCGCGCGGCCCGCGACGGGGGCGCCCGCGCCGTCGCCATCACCAACGACGCGGCAAGCCCGATGGCGACGGCTGCCAATCATACGCTTGCCCTGCACGCGGGCCCCGAACAGAGCGTCGCCGCCACCAAGACCTTCGTGCTGTCGGTACTGGCGGGCCTGTCGCTGCTGGCGCATTGGCAGGGCGACGCGGCATTGCAGGCAGCCCTCGACCGGTTTCCCGAAGACGTCGATCGCGCGCTTGCCCTGGACTGGTCCGCACTGTCGGCGCGTCTGGCGCGGGCGGACCGGGCCTTTGTGCTGGGGCGCGGACCGGCCTTTGCGATTGCCGCGGAAACTTCACTCAAACTGAAGGAAACCAGCGGCCTTCACGCTGAAGCTTATTCGGCGGCCGAGGTTCTGCATGGCCCCTCCGCCATCGTCCAGGCGCAGTTTCCGGTTCTGGCGCTCGGCGTTCAGGATGCGGCGCTGCCGCAGGTCGAGGCGACGGCGGCGCGACTGGCGGCGCAGGGGGCGGACGTGTTCCTGACCGGGGGCCGAGCCGAGGGGGCCACGCCGCTTGCCTCCCTGGAAGGCCTGCACCCCCTGGTGGCGCCGCTGCTTCTGGCCGTAACCTTCTATGCCACGGTCGAAGGCCTCGCGCGGCGGCGCGGCTTCGACCCGGATACGCCGCCCTACCTGCGCAAGGTGACGGAGACGCTGTGATGAAAACGGCGTTCGCCGGCGCTGCGGTCTTTGACGGCTGGGCACTGAGGCCCGAGGCTGTTCTGGTGACTGACGGCGATCATGTGGACCAGATCATCGACCGTGCTCCGCCGGATGTGGTCGAAGTGCGCCTGGACGGCGGCATCCTCGCGCCCGGGATGATCGATCTCCAGGTGAATGGCGGTGGCGGGCACATGGTGGACGGGACGGCGGACGCAGGCCTTCTGGCCCATGTCTGCGCGGCCCATGCACGGTTGGGGGCAACAGGCATCCTGCCGACGCTGATCACCGACACGCGGGATGCCACGCGCGCCGTGATCGCGGCGGGTATCGAAGCAGCCAGGGGCGCTGTGCCGGGGTTCCTGGGATTGCATCTGGAAGGACCGCACCTGGACCCGCGGCGCAAGGGGGCGCATGACCCCGCGCTGATCCGCCCGATGGAAGCGCCAGACCTCGATCTGCTGGAAGAGGCGGCGCACGCCCTGCCCGCCCTTCTGGTGACGCTGGCACCCTCGGCGGCCTCCGCGGACCAGATCGCGCGGCTGTCTGCGGCGGGGGCGGTGGTCAGCCTCGGGCACACCGACTGCACCGCGGCCGAGGCGGCGGCAGGATTTGCCGCGGGTGCCCGATGCGCCACGCATTTGTTCAACGCAATGAGCCAGATGGGCAACCGCGAACCCGGGCTGGTGGGTGCCGTCCTGTCGGGAAGCGCGGCGGCCGGGATCATCGCTGACGGCATCCATGTGGCGCCCGAGGTGCTGCGCGTGGCGCTGGCGGCGCGCCCCGAGGGCCTGTTCGCGGTATCGGACGCAATGGCTGTCGCGGGCACCGACGCGGACCGCTTTACCTTGGGCGGGCGGACGATCCTGCGCCGCGAGGGGCGCCTTACGCTGGCCGATGGCACGCTGGCCGGCGCCGACCTGACCCTGCCGCAGGCGCTGGCGGTGCTGACCGGCCCCAGGGTGGGCCTGCCGCCCGAACGGGCGCTGGCGATGGCGACGCGGGTGCCCGCCGACCTGATCGGGCGCGCCGATCTTGGCCGGTTCCTGCCGGGGGCACGGGCGGACATGGTGCATCTCGGTCCCGACATGGCCTTGCGCCGCGTCTGGCAGGGTGGACGGGCACTTTCCTGACCTGAATCAAGGCGGGGAACGGCCTGGGGCGGCAGGTTCGCCGGGAACACGGGATGCGCGCACCATGGGCGATCTGACAAGCCTCATCGAGGTCCTGGCCGAGGCGCTGGGCGAAGGCCGCGCGGGGCTGCTGTTCGGGCTCGTGGCGGGCCTGAGTTTCGGCATCGCGGCGCAACGGTCGCAGTTCTGCCTGCGGGCCGCCACTGTGGAATTCGCGCGCGGCACCCTCGGGCCGCGGCTCGCGATCTGGCTTCTGGCATTTTCCACCGCGCTGGTCTGGGTGCAGGGCGCCGCGGCGCTTGGGCTGTTCCGGGCCGCGGATGCGCGGATGATGGCAGTGCCGGGGTCCTGGTCGGGGGCAATCCTGGGTGGACTGATGTTCGGCGTCGGCATGGTGCTGGCGCGTGGCTGTTCGGGGCGGCTTCTGGTGCTGGCGGCCACGGGCAACCTGCGGTCACTGGTGGCGGGCATGGTGTTCGCGCTGGTGGCGCAGATGTCGATTGCCGGGTGGCTGGCGCCCCTGCGGCAATGGCTGGCATCACTCTGGACGACTGGTCCCGCCAACGTCGACCTGACCGTGGCGCTGGGACTGCCCGCCGAGACCGGACTGGTGACGGGACTGGCGCTCGCCGTTATGGCAGTAACACTCGCTCGCGCGAACCGGCTACCGACGCGGCAGCTTGTCTTTGCGTCTGGCGTCGGATTTGCAGTAGCTCTGGGATGGGTGCTGACCTGGGGTCTGTCGCAGGTGGCCTTCGATCCGGTCACCGTGACCTCGGCCACATTCTCGGGGCCGTCGGCCAAGACGCTGATGGCGGTCCTGACGCCCGCGCCCGCGCCGGACTTCGACTTGGGGCTGGTGCCCGGCGTATTCCTTGGCGCGTTCCTCGCCGCAGCGATGGCGCGTGAACTGCGGTTCCAGGGCTACGATGGTGCCGCCGCCATGCGCCGATCGCTGGCAGGCGCGGCGCTGATGGGCTTCGGCGCGATGCTGGCGGGGGGCTGCGCCATCGGTGCAGGCGTCACCGGCGGGTCGATCCTTGTGGCGACCGCCTGGGTGGCGCTGATGTCGATGTGGGTTGGCGCGGCGGTGACCGATTTCCTGCTCGATCAGCGCCACGCCACCCGGACGGCCTGAGCCGCTACTGCACGGCTTCCTGCGCGATCGAGTCAAGCAGCGCCTGCACGTCCTGCATTTCGCCTTGCGGGTAGGTGCGGTAGCCGACCATAACCTCGCCCTCGCGTTCGGCGACGAAAACGCCATAGGGACAATGCGCCAGGTTCATCGGGTCCGCCTCCATCACCCGGCGGGACACCACCGCCGAGCAGAACAGGAACACGTTCGCCGCCGCGAACAGCTCCACGTCGCTGCCCACGTCGGCCCCGGTGCGGTTCAGCATGTCGCCCACATGGCTGACATAGTCGATGACCAGACCGCGCCCGACAATGGCGGATTCGACGGCGAAGGACGCATCGTCGAAACTGCCGTCAAAGGGATAGGTCACAGCCTCCTGTGCCGTCGCAGGAACGGCCAGCGCGGCCACAAGTCCAAGGGTTGCAAGTGTCCGCATGGTGGAACCTCCGGGTTTCAGCCCCGGGCAGACCATCCCGCCCGGGGTCGTTCGCATGGATCTTCAGCCGAACATGTCGGCGGTGATGCCGGCATACCAGCCGAGGCTTTCCTCGTAGGTCTGGGCACGCAGCGCCGCGTCCTCGCCGGTCTGGCTGATGAAACTCTCGACGCTGGCGATCTTCTCGTCGTTGGGCTCGTAGCTCGCGCCGACCTTCACGCCGTCATCGGTGTCGATCAGCGACCAGCAGGTGTTGGAGTACTTTGCCGGGAACACGCGGCTACCGGTCAGTTCACCGCGCACCACCATGGCCGCCACCTTGGCCTGGCTGTTGGCCGAATAGCCCGACTTCGGCATGTCGCCCTGCAGACTGGCGTCGCCCAGCACATAGACATTCTCGTCGGCGCGCGCCTGCATCGTGCGCGGGTTCACCGGGGCCCAGCGTCCGTCACCCACGCCCGCCACCTCGCAGATGCGACCTGCGCGCTGCGCGGGGATCACATTGCAGACGTCGACCTTCTCCACCTCGCCGTCGATCACGACCTCCATCGCGTCGGGCCGAACCTCGACATTGGCGGCGCCGAAATCCGGGCCGATGCGTTCGACCATGCCGGGGTAGTGCCGCTGCCAGCCTTCCTCGAACAGCGCCTGTTTCGAGAAGTTCTCCTTCGGGTCGATCAGCAGGATCTTGGCGGTCGGGTTTCGTGCCTTCAGCGTGTGGGCCACCATGCTGATCCGCTCGTAGGGGCCGGGCGGGCAGCGGAACGGGTTCGGCGGCGCGACCATGGCGAAAACGCCGCCCTCGGGCATTGCCTCGACCTGCGCCTTCAGGAGCTCGGTCTGACTGCCGGCCTTGTAGGCGTGGGGCATGACGTCCTGATGCTCGATCCCCCAGCCAGGCACGGATCCGTCGACAAAGTCGATACCGGGCGACAGGATCAGCCGGTCCCAGCCCAGCGTGGCGCCACCGGCCAGCGTCAGGGTGCGCGCGTCACGATCCACGCCCACCGCCCAGTCGTGGATCACGTTGATGCCGTAGCTCGCCGCCAAGGTTCCGTAGCTGTGGCCAAGCGAGGCCATGTCGCGGAACCCACCCAGATAGAGGTTCGAGAAGAAGCAGGTGTAGTAGTGCTGCTGCGGTTCGATCAGAACCACTTCGAGGGCACCTGCGCTGTCCTTGGCAAGGTAGCGCGCGGCGGTGGCGCCACCGGCGCCGCCACCGACGACAATGACGCGGGGTCGGGCCTGCCCGATCACGGATGGTGCGGCAAGGCCCGCGGCCAGCGCCGCGCC
>CAYYOE010000078.1:8925-11959 GCA_964473055.1 uncultured Rhodobacterales bacterium
TCCAGCGCCTCGAAATAGGCGGCCAGTGCCGCGATCTCGTCGTCGGACAGGCGGCCGGCCATCATCTGCATCACAGGATGGGGACGCAGTCTTTGCTTGTAGGCGTGCATCGCCAGCACGAAGTCCTCGGCCGGCCAGTAGGTGATCGAGGGGATACCCTCGTCGGCACCGTCGCGCTTGTGGCAGGTCAGACATTCGCTCGACAGGTATTCGCCCCATTCGGCATCGCCTTCGATGGCCAGAACTTCGGGCGACAGGTCCGGGATGGTGGGCCGCGCGGTGGGCACCGCCTCGGGGATGTTCTGCGGACTGTCGGAATAGGCGCGCAGATAGGCGATCAGGTGGCCACGCAGCGCCGGATCGCGCAGGCCACGATAGTTCATCCGGGTGCCGGACACGAGCGACTTCGGGTTCTCGATGTAGGCATCTATGGTGTCGAGGTCCCAGGTCAGGCCGTCCGCGCCCATCCGTTGGATCGAGCGTGAATAGTTGAACCCGACATGCGCGGCCGCGCGTCGCCCGAACACGCGGTTCAGGTGCGGGCCGATCCGGTCGCGCGCACCGTCACCGACCTGGTGGCACGCAGCGCATTCGCGGGCAAAAAGACGCGCGCCCTCTGCCGGATCACCCAGTTCCGCCGCCCCGGTCGGGGCGGCGAGAAGGATCAGCGCAAGGACTGCCGCGCGCATCGGATCAGTCCGAGAAGGTGCGCAGGTAGGCGATGACCGCCGCGATGTCGCCCTCGTTGCGGAAACCGTTGAACGACATCCGTGTGCCGGGGATGAAATCGCGCGGCTTGGCCAAGAGGTCGTGCAGCGCCTGTTCGTCCCAGACCAGCCCTTCGCCCGCCTTGGCCATCAGTGCGGGCGAATAGCGGAACCCTTCGACTTGCCCCGCCGGTTGACCGAAGATGTCGTTCAGATGCGGCCCGGTGCCGTTCCGGGCGCCCTCGCCCACCTTGTGGCAGGCAGAGCACTGGCGGAATGCCGCCTCGCCCGCCGCGATCAGCGCCGGATCTGGCGCGCCCGAGACTGCCACGGCCGCGACTTCGGCCGCCGGTTCCTCGGCGGTTCCTTCTGCCACGGCGGCAACCTCGACTGCCGCCTCGGATACAGCTTCGGCCACGGGTTCCTCGGCATGGACGTGGCGCGCGGCTGCCGTCTCGGGTGTCACGTCCAGCACCATGGCCCGGGCCGTGACCTCGACCGTGTCCTTGCAATCCGTCATGCAGGGGTCGCGCACGAAAAGCGGAAACTCGGTTTCCAGCCGGTCATCGTCCTGGAAGTTGCCGGCATTCGGCATCGGAACTTCGAGAAAGTTCTCGCGGGTCAGCACGAAGTCATCGTCGACGATGTCATTGAGGTAGAGCAGATACGCGGTGATCGCATAGGTTTCGTCCGCCGAAAGCGACTGCGCATAGCCGAAGGGCATGGCGCGGTGGACATAGTCCCAGACCGTGGACAGGTAGGGCCAGTAGCTGCCGATGGTCTTGTTCGGGTCTTCGCTGGTCAGGGTGCCCTGCCCGCCCGCCAGCACCGGCCAGCGGCCCGATCCCTCGCCGAAGTCGCCGTGGCAACTGGCGCAGTTGTCGATGTAGAGATCCTCGCCATCCAGCACGCTGCCCGACCCTGCGGGCAGGCCCTGGCCGTCCGGGCGCACGTCGATGTCCCAGGCGGCGATCTCCCCGGGGTGCGCCTCGCGTCCGAGAGCAAAGGACACGGGCAGGACGACATCTGAAGCCGCAGCCGGCGCGGACGCGACAGGCGGCGGTGAGGGAGTGGGCGCCGCCGCCTGCGCCTCGGCCGCAGAGGGGGTCATCACCCCCCGGGCAGGAGCGGGAATGTCCGTCACGAACTGATCGGCCAGGAAATACGCCGTTCCCAGGACCGCGGCAGCACCGGTCAGCGAGGGAATGAGGGGATGCTCAAGAAACTTCGACATTTTCGGCCTCTCCACGCTCATTCACCAGCCATGTCTGGATGCCGTTGTTGTGGTAGATCGATTCCACGCCGCGTATGGCGCGCAACTCGTTCTTGGTGGGCTGGACGTAACCCGTGCTGTCATGGGCGCGCGATTGCAGCAGCAACGGCTGCCCGTCCCAGTCGAACTCGAAGTAGAACCGGTGCATCGACATGGGCAGGCTGGGCCCGTCCATGCGCGCCCGGTGCCAGTTCTTGCCGCCGTCCAGCGTGACGTCCACCCGCGGGATCGTGCCGCGGCCCGACCAGGCGACGCCGGTCAGCACCGTCCAGCCGCGGCCGTGCCGGATCGGCGCCTGCGGGCTGGGGTTGGTGATGACGGACTTGGCGTCCATCTCCCAGGTAAAGCGGCGGGCGGTGCCGCTTTCCAGCAGGTCGGTATACTTCGACGTCTCCTCGCGGTGATGCCAGGGCTGGTCGCCGACCTCGATCCGGCGCAGCCACTTCACCCACATGTTGCCTTCCCAGCCGGGGACGACGATGCGCAGCGGATAGCCCTGTTCGGGGCGCAGCGCCTCGCCGTTCATCTTGAAGGCGACCAGACAGTCATCCATCGCCTTCTCGATGGGGATGGACCGGGTCATGGCCGAGGCATCCGCGCCTTCGGGCATGATCCACTTGCCGTTGGTGCGGACCCCGGCCTCGTTCAGGATGTGCGACAGCTTCACGCCGGTATACATGACGTTGTGGATCATGCCGTGGGTGAACTGGCAGCCGTTCAGCTGCGCGCCGCGCCATTCCATGCCGGTGTTGGCCGCGCATTCAAGGAAATACACATGGTTTTCCCGCGGAAAGCGCATCAGGTCGGCCATGGTGAAGACCAGCGGCTTGTCGACCAGGCCGTTGATCATCAGGCGGTGCTTGGCTGGGTCGATTTCCGCGATGCCCGCGTGGTGGCGTTCAAAGCAAAGCCCGTTCGGCGTGATGATCCCGTCCAGTTCGTGCAGGGGCGTGAAGTTGACGCTGCTGATCGGGTCGGCCGTCAGCCAGGGCACGTCGTGGCGGCGCACATGCGCCTCGAACTGGCTGGGCTTGCCGTAGGGGCGCGCGTCGAC
>CAYYOE010000079.1:0-11886 GCA_964473055.1 uncultured Rhodobacterales bacterium
CCGTTGCCGCTGTTCCACGTCTTCGCCTGCAACGTGATCCTGATGGCGATGGTCCGGTCCGGTGCGCACGGGGTGTTCCCGACGCCGCAGGGCTATCGTGGCGAAGGGGTGATGGACAATATCTGGAAGCTGATCGAACGCTGGAAGATCAGCTTCATCATCACGGTGCCAACGGCGATTTCTGCAAAGATGCAGCGGCCCGTGAATGCCGATATCTCGTCGGTCAAGACCGCATTCTCGGGGTCGTCGCCCCTGCCTGTAGAGCTTTACAAGCGGTTCGAGAAGGCGACCGGCGTCAAGCTGATCGAGGGCTACGGGTTGACCGAGGCGACCTGCCTGGTGTCCTGCAACCCGGTGGACGGGGAAAAGCGGATTGGCACCGTGGGCTTTGCCTTTCCCTACACCCGCGTCCGCATCCTGCACTGCACGCCCGAGGGCAAGGTGGCGAAGGAATGCGGGATCGACGAGGTGGGCGAGATCTGTGTGTCGAGCCCGGGGGTGGTGGTGGGCCATACCTACACCGACGAGTCCAAGAACAAGGGCCTCTATGCCGATCATGTCTGGCTGCGGACCGGCGATCTGGGCAGGGTCGACGCGGACGGCTACGTCACCATCACGGGCCGCGCGAAGGACATCATCATCCGGGGCGGGCACAACATCGACCCCGCCGAGATCGAGGAGGCGCTGGCTGGGCACGAGGCGGTCGCCTTTGTGGGTGCGATCGGGCAGCCTGACGCGGTGGCGGGTGAATTGCCCTGCGCCTATGTGGAACTGGTCGCCGGGGCGAAGGTGTCAGCGGACGAGTTGATGGCCTATGCCCGCGCGCATGTGCACGAGCGTGCGGCGCATCCCAAGCATATCGAAGTGTTGCCTGAACTGCCAAAGACGGCCGTTGGCAAGGTTTTCAAGCCTGACCTGCGGCGCCGCGCGATCCGGCGGGTGCTGGATGGCACGCTGGCGGAGGCAGGATTGGCAGCCGGGGTTGCCGAAGTGGTCGAGGACAAGCGCCGAGGGCTGGTTGCGAAGATAAGGCGCAACGGGTCGGTCGATTCGGCCGCCGTCGAACGCAAGCTGGGCGAATTTGCGCAGGCCTGGGAGTGGGTCGACTAGGTTCGCGCGAACTTTCGTCGGCGGAAACACGCCAAAGGCGAGTGGCTAATCGGCGAGATTCCGTTGGGTCCGTCGCTTGGCCGACCGACTGTGGACACCCTCCAGTCATCTTCTGTTAACCTTCCCGACAAGATCAGAGGGAATCGGGGCCATTCGCCCCAATTCCGCCACGATGATGGGGCTTCCTAAGGCTGCGAAGGTGTCGATGGGACAAGCGATGGGCTACCTGCTTATGGGAACTGGCGGAGGGATAGCGGCAGGTATCGCCGTTCTTGCCACGTCCGGTTCGATCCTCGTGGCCTTCCTGACCTATATGCTGGGTGGCGTCGTCCTGACACTTGCCGCAGCCCTGATGTCACTGGCTTGTGCGCCAATTCGCCAGCGTCTTGGACTTGCCATCCCGGCCCGCGAACAGCCCCAGCTGCCCTGACCAACCTCTGCAAAGGATGTGGCCGGTGAAGGGCCAGACCTGACTGTCCCTGTCGGCTACTCGGCGGCGATCGCAAGGGGACTGTCCGAAGGCTTGCCTCGCAGAATCACCTTGAACGCGTCGCGACTTGCCTGCGCCCGTCGCAGGATTTCCGGCGGATCGTGGTCTTCCGGGACGGGCAGCGCACGGGTCGGAACCGATCCTGCAATCGACAGCGGAATTGCCAGCGCCAGCGGAAGTGCAACCCCAAGCAGCCAGGGCGAGACAGCGCCCGCGACGATGCCCGCGGTCAACGCGAGGCCGAGCGCAGTCTCGGAAAGGTGAAAGCCGGCGACTTCGGCAAGGGACAGGTCGGCCCGATGGCGGTTCTGCGGGGCCCAGGCCTGACGAAGCCCAAGCATCGCCCGTCCGACGGCCGTCGTCTGCTGCACCATCATGATCGGGGCATAGACCGCAGACAGGGCCAGGGCTGTCAGGACATCGCTGGCCGCATGGGGTCGACGCGCCGACATCGCCGGAAGCATGGCGATCAGCCGGGGCAGCACCAGCGCCGAGACGGCAAGCCCCAGGACGGCGACGGTTGCAATGCCCGATGCCGGGCCTGGAGCAAAGAAGCGGCAGGCGACCCAGAACAGGATCAGTCCCAGCCAGGCCGGTGCGGCCAGATAGGCCAGGGCACCCATTGCCAGGTGGATGCGGCTGACCGGGTCGAGGCCCGGAACCGCCAGAAGGCGAAGGTGCTGCATGTTGCCCCGGCACCAGCGGCGGTCCCGCAACGCATGGTCGATCAGGGTGGGCGGTGCCTCTTCATAGCTGTCCGCTATTTCCGGCAGGATGCGCACGCCCCAACCGGCACGACGCAGAAGGGCTGCTTCCATGTAATCATGGCTCTGGATCAGCCTTCCCGTGCCTGCCGGATCGCGCGTCGAGGGGAACAGGTCGGGCATGTCCGGCAGTGTGGCCGAAGCGGCGAAGGCCCGCGTGCGGAGGATCGCATTGTGCCCCCAGTAGTTGCCCGCATTGCCCGAGCAGGCTGCAAGGCCCGCGGCAAGGGGACCACCCTGGGCGGAATGCGAAAACGCTTGCAGTCGCGCAAACAATGTCCGCGCACCGAGGATGCGCGGAACCGTCTGAACCAGCCCTGCCGAAGGATCCGCTGCCAGGGCATCGGTCAGGCGCAGGATGGCGGCACCCGACATCAGGCTGTCGGCGTCCAGGACCAGCATTGCCGGCCAATCCGCCCCGCGCGTTTCCACCCAGTCGCGGATGTTGCCCATCTTTCGGTCGATGGCCGTGATCCGGCGGCGGTAGTGAACGGCGAACTCGGCGGGGGCCATGCGGCGCAGCGCCTGTGCCGCGCGTTCCTCGTCTGCGATCCGGTCGGGGTTGCGGGTGTCCGAAAGAATGAAAAGGGCGAACCTGTGTTTGCCCCCCGTGCGGTGCAGGGACTGCTGTGCAAGGTCTTCGAGCATCGCGGCGGCGTTGCCAAAGACCAGCGCCGGATCCTCTTCGTGAATCGGAAGAAGTATCGCCACCTTCAGGGCCTGCGGGCGTGGCAGGTCCGGGACAGGGGCGCCTACGCGGCCATTGTCACGGGAAAGGCCGAGCATCGTCAGGGCAACGCCCTGGGAAATGGGCAGAAACGCCACTGCGACCAGGATCAGCACCGATGCCATGGCCAAGGCCGGCAGATCCTGTGGGATGATCATCGCCGTGCCGATCATCAGGGCCAACGTCAGCGCCAGCGTGGCGGCGACTGCGAAGGTCCGCTGCCGGGGCAGTCCCGGATCCGCCGCGGACAATTTCCCGGGGGCGGCGGGATCGCGAAAGGGCAAAGACAAGGACTGGCGCGGACAGGGCAAGCCCGCGGGGTCTTCCACGGCCCGCCCGACCGGCGACCGAGGGGCCGGGGACGCCGCGTGGCACTGGGCGGGATCGGTTCGGGCGTTGTCACGCCCCTCCGCAATCCCTTGCACGTCATACATCAGCGCCCGGTCCCCGCCTGCTGCATGCGTTGAGACATAGAGTGCCTGGGCACGGGCGGCAAATGCACGCTTCCGTGTATCGGCGGCTACGCCAGATCAGGCTGGCGCAAAGGCTGCCGATGCCAGAAGGGCAAGTTCCTCGGGCAGGGTCGCGCCGCGCCGGGCCAGCGCTTCGGCCGCGCCGGGCCAGGGTGGGCAGGCCGACAGGCGGCCGATCATCCAGGCCGTCACAAGCACCCAGCCGGCGCGCAGGAAAGCGTCCGCCGCAGCGTCGCGCCGGTCGGCGGAAGCCTTGGCCAATCGCGCGGCAAGGCGCTCGATACCGTCTGTAACGCGGGGATCGGCACCCTCGCGGCGCGCGGCGACGAGCAGGGCCGCCAGCCCCGAGCCCCCGTCGCGGATCAGCCTGCGGTGCAGGAAGTCCTGCGCCTGCATGCCCGTGGTGCCTTCGTAGATCGCCAGCACGCGGGTATCGCGCAGGCGCTGTTCAACGCCACCGTCGCGCGTGTAGCCCATTCCGCCCATCACCTGGATTGCTGTTGACGCGGCGTCGAACCCGGCCTCGGCCCCGAATGTCTTGACCAGCGGCATCAGCACGCCCGCTCGCGCCGCGGCGGCAGGATCGGACGCACCGGCATCCATGGCCGTGGCAAGTTCCAGCATGGCGGCGGCCAGCACCAGGACACGCGCTTGCATGTCCATCAGCATGCGGCGGATATCGGCGTGGGCCGACAGGGGCAGGGGCGGGGCATCTGGTGGCCCCCCCTGGTGTCGGGTATCGGCATGAAGGCGCGCGGCGTCCCAGGCGGCCCATGCCTGGCCCAGGCCCTGGCCCCCCACCATCAGGCGCATCCGCGCGATCATCGCAAACAGTTGCGGCAGGCCACGCCCTTCCTCGCCGATCAACTGCGCGCGCGCGCCGTCCAGCGCCAGCGCGCAGGTGGGCGACCCATGCAGGCCCAGCTTTTCCTCGATCCGGGTCACGGTGCAGCCGTTGCGCGTGCCATCGGCCAGGCGGTCGGGCACCAGGAACAGCGAAAGGCCGCGCGTGCCCGGCGTGTCACTGGTGCGGGCCAGCAGGCAATGGCCGATGGGGCCGGCCATGTCGTGGTCGGCAAAGGAGATCCAGATCTTCTCGCCCGTCACGCGCCAGCCGTCGCCATCCCGCGTCGCTCGGGTGCGGATGCGGCCCGCGTCGGACCCGGCGCCGGGTTCCGAGATGGCGATGGTGGCGGCGCGGTCCCCGCGGGCCAGTGCAGGCCCCCAGTCCGCGGCCAGGTCTGGCGCGCAGTCGGCCAGCAGGTGCGCGGCGCAGCGGCTGGCGCCCGGGGCCATCATGAAGGCCAGGCAGCCCCGGTCGAACAGGGTCTGGGCGGCAGCCTGCACCGCGGTTGGCAGGCCCATGCCACCCAGGTGTTCCGGCAGGTCGGGCGCGATCCAGCCGCCGTCCGCCAGCGCGCGCCAGGCGTCGCGGTAACCCGGGGGTGTATGGACGCGCCCTCCGTCGAGCGTGCAGCCGATCCGGTCTGCCGGGGCATCCAGCGGCGCAAGCACGCGCTCGGCCAGTTTCGCGGCCTCGTCCAGCAGGGCCTCGACCATGCCATCGTCCAGCGCGACCGTGGTGCCCGGCGTGGCTGCCAGGATTGCCGCCAGACCTTGTGCCTGCCCGGCGTAGCCCGGCGGAAGGGTCATTCGTGCGCGCCGGTCAGATCGGGCTGGACCACGCGCGGATCATCGCCCGCGTAGAGCGCCGCCACCAGCGCCGCCCGGTGCCGCAGCACGGCGCGCTGGTTGATCGACCCCTTGTCGGTGATCTCGCCCCGGTCGAGCGAAGGCGCCCCGTCGAGCCAGATCGCCCGCACCACGCGGCTGGCCGACCCGGTGGCCGCGCGGGCATGGGCGCCCAGACGGCGGGCCAGTTCGGCGCGCACGGCCGGATGGTCGGGCAAGGCCGCGTCGGGCACGTCCGGGTCGGGCACCAGCGCGCGCAGGGCCGGCAGGAAGGGGATCAGGATCGCGCCCAGATCCTCGGCATCGGGCGCGGTCAGCACCGCGTCGCGCGCCAGCCCGCCCAACTGGTCGATCAACTTCGCCCGCAGCGGCCCCACGGCCACCCAGGTGCCGGTGCGCAGCTTGAAGTTCTCGGCGATGCGGCCGTCGAAGTAGAAGCCCTGCGCCGGGTCGCCCGGCACGGCAAAACGCAGCGCGTCGCCGAGCAGATAGAACCCTTCCTCGTCGAACGCCTCGACCGTCAGCTTCGGGTTGCGCCAATAGCCCGGGGTGATGTGCGGGCCGCGCAGCCGGGCCTCGAGCTTGTCGTCGACCGGCACCAGCTTCAACTCGCACCCCTGCGCAGGGATGCCGACGTTGCCGGGCGTGTCCTGTTCAGCCATGCAGTTCAGCGCGAAGGGGCCGGTCTCGGTCGATCCGAGGCCCGTGGACAACAGCACGCGCTGGCCGGTCGCCTGCACGGCCAGCGCCTCGATCCGACGCCAGGTGTGTTCGGCCATGCCCGCGCCCGCATACATCAGCATGTTCAGCCGCGCGAAGAAGCTGTCGCGCAGCTGCGTGTCGGTTTCCATCGCCGTCACCAGCATCTCGTACCCGGCGGGGACGTTGAAGTACCAGGTGGGCGAGATGTCCTTGAGGTTGCGGATCGTCTCGGCGATGCCGGCGGGCGAGGGCTTGCCCGCGTCGATGTGATAGGTGCCGCCATGGTAGATCGCCATGTTGAACACCTTGTTGCCGCTGGCGGTGTGGTTCCAGGGCGCCCAGTCCACGATCACGGGCGGCTCGTCGCGCAGGAAGGCGTAGCTGTCGGCGACCATCTCCTGGTTCGAGCACAGCATCCGCTGGGTCTGGATCACCGCCTTGGGGCTGCCGGTGGTGCCCGAGGTGAACAGGAACTTGGCGATGGTGTCGGGGCCGGTCGCGGCAAAGGCCGCGTCCACCGCCGGGGTGGGCTGCGTGGCCATCAGGTCGGCCAGCACGGGGCCGGGGCGCGCGGGGTTCACACGGCTGACAACCGGCGTGTCGGCCGGGATGCAGGCGGCGATCGCCGGGGCGAAGGGCGCGCCGTCCTCGGCGAACACCAGGCCGGGGGTGATCTGGCCCACGATGTCG
Organism: uncultured Rhodobacterales bacterium; assembly: GCA_964473055.1. Taxonomy (GTDB): domain Bacteria; phylum Pseudomonadota; class Alphaproteobacteria; order Rhodobacterales; family Rhodobacteraceae; genus UBA996. The sequence continues at coordinate 6,649 of CAYYOE010000079.1, forward strand.
CGCAGCTTGGCATGGTCGGTCGAGACCAGCGCATATGCGGGCGAGATCGCGGCGGACGGCACCCCGACATACTGTGCGGCCAATGCCAGGAGCGCGTGGTCGGTGCTGTTGCCCGACAGGATCATCACCGGGCGGTCAGGGCCAGACAGGCCGAGGTCCAGGATCGCCTGGCCCAGCGCGCGCACGGCGGACAGCGCCTGCGCGTAAGTGGTCGTGATCCAGGCCCCGTCAGGCCCGCGTTCGCGCATCCAGGCGCGGTCGGGCGCGACGGTGGCCCAATGCACCAGACGGTCGCCCATCCTGTCGGGGTAGGATCCCAGCGGATCGGCCCGCCATACCCGCATCGTGCCGTCATCCCGGGTTTCCCAGCGCAGTTCGGGCGACCAGGTCTTGACCGGACGCATTTTGGCGGGTGTGATGGTATCGCGCGCTGCCGTGTCGATCGACATGGCTTTCTCCCTTCTCGCCCCGACCTTTGCGGGTCCTCCGCGCTTGACGGGATCGGGCATATTTGTTTACTCGTAAACAATCTGCGGGCCGCAAGGCAAGGGACTTTGGCGATGCCGGATGCGGGCGACCTCGACTTCGTGACCTATGAGGTGACCGGCGCGGTTGCCCGGATCGGCTTGAACCGTCCCGAAAAGCGCAACGCGATCTCGGACCGCTTCGTCGATGCGATCGGCCGTGCGGTGGACCGTGCGGGCGACGAGGCGAGGGCGGCCGTGGTCTTCGGGCACGGCGGACATTTCTGCGCGGGGCTCGATCTTGCCGAGCATGTGTCGAAGTCGGCCATTGAGGGCGTGCACGGGTCGCGCCGCTGGCACGCGATCTTCGACCGGATCGAGCGCGGGCGAATTCCCTTTGTGGCGGCGCTGCATGGCGCGGTGGTGGGCGGCGGGCTGGAACTGGCAAGTGCGTGTCACCTGCGCGTGGCCGATGCGACCGCGTTCTTTGCCCTTCCGGAGGGGCAGAGGGGCATCTTCGTGGGCGGCGGCGGGTCGGTGCGGACCGCGCGGCTGATGGGCGTGGCGCGGATGACGGACATGATGATGACCGGCCGCGTGGCCAGCGCCGAAGAAGCCGAACGCTGGAACCTGGTCCAGTATGTCGTGCCAGCGGGCGAGGCGCTGGCACGGGCCACGGCGCTGGCCGAGACGGCGGCCGGCAATGCAGAATTGTCGAACTACGCGATGATCCACGCCCTGCCGCGCATCCAGGACATGGCATCGAGCGACGGGCTTTGGGTGGAATCGCTGATGTCGGCCTTTACCGCCACCAGCCCCGAGGCCGAGGAACGCCTGCGCGCCTTTCTGGAAAAGCGGGCGAAGCGACTGGACATCCCAAGGGGCCAGGGGTGAGCGGCAATCTGGCCGACGCCCAGGTGGCCACTGAGTCTTCCGCTGCTGGTGAAGTCGACCTTGGCCCTTTGGGCCAATCCCTGGGTTTCCTGTTGCGGTTGGCGCAGATCCGCAACTTCGCGGGCTTCTATGAAGAGTTCGCCGCGCAAGGGCTGAAGCCGGGCGAATTCACGGTGCTGGACCTGATCGGCCGAAATCCGGGCGTGCGCCAAGGTGTGCTGGCGGCGCGCCTCTCGATCAAGCGGGCGCACATGACGAAACTCGTGCGGGCGCTGGCCGATGCCGGGCTGGTCGCGCGTCGTGTCCCGCCCGAAGATCGCCGCGCGGTGGAGTTGCGGCTGACAAGCGACGGTCAGGCACATCTGGACCGGCACGGACCGTCGTTCCACGCGTTCGGTCTGATGCAGGTGCCGGAACTGACGGAACACGAACAGGCCGTGATTCTGGGGCTGCTTCGCCGGTATCTTGGGCTGGACGACCGAAATTCCGGTTGAATCCGGCCGATCACGTCGCCGTTATCGCAAACCGTGACAGGGCGCCGCAGGCAATGATATTGCCCGATGGTGGGCTGGGGCGTAACGAAACGTCCAAACGGGAGAAAGACCATGGCATACCGGGACATCCACGCGGCATCCCTGAGCGATCCCGAGGGGTTCTGGATGGCCGAGGCCGCCCGTATCGACTGGATGCGCCCGCCGTCGAAGGCCCTGTGGGACGACCGCGCGCCGCTGTATGACTGGTTCCGCGACGGGCTGACCAACACCTGCTGGAACGCGGTGGACCGGCATGTGCAGGCGGGAAACGGCGACCGCGTGGCGATCATCCACGACAGCCCGGTGACGGGGACCAAGGCGCGGATCACCTATGCCGAGTTGCAGGACCGTACCGCGCGGCTGGCGGGCGCACTGGCCGCGCGCGGCGTGGTCAAGGGCGACCGGGTGGTGATCTACATGCCCATGGTGCCCGAGGCGCTGGTGGCGATGCTCGCCGTCACTCGGATCGGCGCGATCCACTCGGTCGTTTTCGGGGGCTTTGCCGCCAACGAACTGGCCGTGCGGATCGACGACGCCAAGCCCAAGGCCATCATCGCCGCGTCCTGCGGGATCGAGCCGGGGCGCGTCGTGGCCTATAAGCCGCTGCTCGACACCGCCATCGACACGGCCACCCACAAGCCCGACCTCTGCATTATCCTTCAGCGCGATGCTTTGCGCGCCGAGCTCGTGCCGGATCGCGATCTGGACTGGCACGCGGCACAAGAGGATGTCGCGCCCGCGGACTGCGTGCCCGTCGAAGGCAGCCACCCAGCCTACATCCTCTATACCTCGGGCACCACCGGCCAGCCCAAGGGCGTGGTGCGTGCGACGGGCGGGCATCTGGTGGCGCTGAACTGGACCATGCAGGCGATCTACGGGATGCAACCGGGCGAGGTGTTCTGGGCGGCGTCCGACGTGGGCTGGGTCGTGGGTCACAGCTACATCTGCTACGCGCCGCTGATCCACGGCAACACGACCGTTGTCTACGAAGGCAAGCCCGTGGGCACGCCCGATGCGGGTGCCTTCTGGCGGGTGATCGCCGAACACAAGGTGGCCGCGCTGTTTACCGCGCCGACCGCCTTTCGCGCCATCAAGCGCGACGATCCCGAGGGGCAATTGATCGGCGACTACGACCTGTCGTCCTTGCGGGCCCTCTATCTTGCCGGCGAACGGGCGGACCCCGATACGGTCGTCTGGGCGCAGACGAAGCTCAAGGTGCCGGTCATCGACCACTGGTGGCAGACGGAAACGGGTTGGGCCATTGCCGCGAACCCCCTCGGGATCGAGGCGCTGCCGGTCAAGGTCGGCTCGCCCTCCGTGCCGATGCCGGGCTATGACGTGGTCGTGCTGGACGAAGGTGGCCACCCTGTTGCCCCCGCCACACTGGGCGCCATCGCCATCCGCCTGCCCCTGCCCCCCGGCACGCTGCCCACGCTCTGGAACGCCGAGGAGCGGTTTCGCAAAAGCTACCTGTCGCACTTCCCCGGCTACTACGAGACGGGCGACGCGGGCATGATCGACGTCGATGGCTACCTGTATATCATGGCCCGCACCGACGATGTCATCAACGTGGCCGGACACCGTCTTTCCACCGGCGCGATGGAAGAGGTGCTGGCCAGCCACCCCGACGTCGCCGAATGCGCCGTGATCGGGGTGTCGGACGACCTCAAGGGGCAGTTGCCGCTTGGCCTTGTCTGTCTCAATCGCGGCTGCACCCGGCCCCATGCCGACATCGCCAGGGAATGCGTGGCGCTGGTGCGCGACCGGATCGGGCCGGTGGCGGCGTTCAAGCACGCGGTGGTGGTGGACCGTCTGCCCAAGACGCGGTCAGGCAAGATCCTGCGCGCGACCATGGTCAAGATCGCAGACGGGGCCGAGGTGCGCGTGCCCGCCACCATCGACGACCCCGCGATCCTGGACGAGATCCGGGTTGTGCTGCAGGCCATCGGCTACGCTGAGACGCGGGGCTGATCGTGTCCACCCCCGGGCCGTGGACAGTCTTCGGTCCCGACAGTCTGTTGTGTGTTTCTGAACGGTCCGTCGCTGGCGAGCCCACCAGTTAATCTTGTATTCCATGTTTGCCATGCGATAGGTCGCTATCAGGCGTGTGTGTGTCGCGCGCCCGTAGTGGTTGCGATGGTGACAGGTTTGCAAATGGCAGTTTTGTGGTGTGAAGAGCTTCCCGATTCCCGGGCGGGATTCCGGGAGGTGATTGGGTCCAAATGCGGGGAAGGGTCATGAAGGACCTGGACCGGCCCGTGATCGACGGGGTTCATCCCGCGACTGTGGCATTGCGCAGCCGGTTGCAGGTTGCGGCCCGCGAAGTGGCCCACCGTCCCGTGTTCCTTGCAGGCGAACCCGGCAGCGGCCGAAAACACGCAGCCCGCGTTCTGAATGATCTGGCCGGCGGCGGCGAATTTCACGCGGTGACGGCCTGTGCCCCGGGTGCCTGTTCGCAGATCGCCCTGGCGCTCGAGGGCGCTGATAGGGCACGAACGCTCTATCTCGACCGTGTTCACGACATGCCTCCTGATGTGCAGGACAGGTTGCGCACCGTCTTGTTGCGGGGCCTTCCCGATGGCCTTCGACTGGTGTCGAGCCAACCCCTGCAGTCCGATGCGCTGCTGCCGGACCCGGTGACACATGGCGATGTGCGTTTCCGCCTGGAGGCCATCATCGTGCCGATCCCGCCGCTGCGGAGCCGGGTCGAGGATGTGCCGGCGATTGCCGAGGCCATGCTGCAGCGCGTGGCTGGCGCCCACGGCCGAACCTTCTGCGCGATCGATGGGGAAGCGTCCGCGATCCTGAAGACCCATCTTTGGCCCGGCAACCTGCGTGAGCTGGAAAACCTGTTGCGCAGCGCCATTCTGATGCACGAGGGCAAGGTGGTCCTGCGCGAGATGATCGAACCCATGCTACGCGTGCAGGGGGTCTCGGCCGGCCCGGCGACATCCGAGCTGGATCAGCTGCTGGCTGGGCCGCTGGACGAAATCGAGCGCTGGGTGATCGAGAAGGTGATCGACCGCGAGGGCAATTCCATTCCCCGGGCGGCGCGGGCGCTGGGCATCTCGCCATCGACGATCTACCGCAAGATCGAGGCCTGGGGGCGGCGGAACGGATAGACCGCACCAGGGCGCGCCCGGGAATCATTCTTGCCTTGTGCAATAGGGTGCAGACCTGCGGCCGTCCGGTGCCCTCGGCTGTGCCCGTTGAACGAAGGCCCTGTCCGTACGGTGGCCCTGTGTGATTGCGGCTCGTCCCGGCACGGGAAAGCTCTGTCGGATCCTGCCGCCTAGCTGAACTGCTCCTGCGTCAGCCGTTCTTCCAGTCCGTGACCGGGGTCGAAC
>CAYYOE010000080.1:0-11799 GCA_964473055.1 uncultured Rhodobacterales bacterium
CAGCGCGAACTCGCGCCAAGGCACGGAACTCGCGGCGCGAATTCCGGTGGAAACGATAATTATATCATGGGGTTAGGTCGGTGGCGGACAGAGAGGGATTCGAACCCTCGAGACGGTCTCCCGCCTACACACTTTCCAGGCGTGCGCCTTCGACCACTCGGCCATCTGTCCGTGCGAGACTGCATATCCTGCGCGACCGCAAAGATGCAAGGCCGCGGGCATGGCACCGGTTGCCCATCCACATACTCCACGCCATAGTCGGCTTGCCGGGGTGGCGGCCAGCCGTCCCTTCAGTTGAGATCCACGTGCTCGTGACGTTGAAGGCGAATGAACAGTTCTCCACCGCCCTCTGACCTCAGGTCCGCTCTTGCCGCCCTGCGGCCGGACCCAAGCCGCGTACAGACCGGCGCGCTGGTCATCATTGCCTTCGCGGTCGTGCTGTTTCTTCTGGTGCAGGCCCGCTTCATCCTGATCTCGCTTGCGGCAGCGATCATCCTCTTTTCGCTCATGTCGGATGCGATCGACATGATCTCACGTGTGCGCATCGGGCCGGCCCGTATCCCGAAATGGCTGGCAAGCCTTGCGGCACTGGCGCTTGTTTCCTCCGCGCTCTTGATGCTGTCCGCGATCATCCTGAGCCAGATCAACACGGTGGTGAGCGTTGCGATCAGCTACGCGGACCAGTCGAGCCGGGCTATCGCGCAGTTATTTGGTTGGATGGGCGAAGGCGTGGAACAGGCGGTCCTGAACTCGATGCGGACGGTCGACTTCTCGGCCTACCTGCGCACCGCTGCCGGGCAGGCGGGCAATCTACTGTCGGCCACGATCCTGATCATCATTTTCGTGACCTTCCTGTTCGTCGAGCGGATCTGGTTCGCCACAAAACTGTCCGCGTTCTACGGTGGCGACGAGGCCCGGGCAGAACGGGTCGGTCTGTTGGTGGCAACGATCATCCATCGGGTGAACCGTTATCTTCTGGTCAAGTCGGCGGTCAGCGCAGCGACCGGTGCGATCGTGTTTGCGATCGCCCGGATGTTCGCCCTGGAGCTTGCGGTCCCGCTGGCCATCCTGACCTTCATCCTGAACTTCCTGCCTTCGGTCGGGTCCGTCATTGCCACACTGCTGGTTGGACTGGCGGCCTATATCCAGACGGGCGAACCCGCGCCGGCGCTGGTGGTCTTTCTGATCGTCGGGGTGGTGCAGTTTGTAATCGGCAACCTTATCGATCCGATGCTCCTGGGGCAGGCGCTGCGCCTGTCCTCCTTCGGGATCATCCTGTCGCTTTCATTCTGGGGGGCGGTCTGGGGCATTCCGGGGATGTTCCTGTCGGTTCCGATCATGGTGGCGCTGATGATCGTCTTTGCGCAGATCCCCGCGCTCAGGCCGGTGGCCATTCTGATGTCGCGCGAAGGCCTGCCCGACGATACAACCGACAAGGACGACACCTGACCCTTCTACCTTTCACGGGCACCGTATCCGCACGCTCGTGCCGCCGTTGCCGCCGCAAAGGCAGCACCGCGGAGTGACTCACATCGACTTTTTCTGCAGCGCCTCGGCGTTGCGCAGCCAAAGGTCGCGTTGCGGGTAGGGGATTTCGATCCCTTCCTCGGCAAAGCGCTCGACGATCCTGTGAAGCAGTTCGGCCCGGGTCGCGCCGATGAAGCTGACATCGCTGATCACCGCGCGAACCATGAAGTCGAGGCTGGAATCTCCAAGGGCATCGAACAGGATTGCAGGCCTGGGGTCCACCGTGACCAGCGGGTGTCCTTCAACCACCTCGCGCAGGATGGCTTCGACCTTCCTGGTATCGGACCCGTAGGCGACGCCCACGGGAATGCTGATCCTGCCAAGCTTGTTCGACCGGGTGTAGTTCGTCACCTGACCCGAGATGAAATCGCCGTTCGGCACGATCACCTCGGTCCTGTCGAAGGTCTCGATCACGGTGGATCGGACCGAGATCTGCCGGACGAATCCCATCTGTCCGCCGACCTCGATCCAGTCGCCTTCGGAAATCGGTCGCTCGATCAGCAGGATGATCCCCGCCACGAAGTTCTGCACGATGTTCTGCAGGCCAAAACCAATGCCCACCGACAGCGCGCCTGCGACCAGGGCGAAGGCCGACAGGTCGATACCCGCCGAGGTGATGGCGACCAGTGCCGCAAGGAACACCCCGACATAGCCTGTCCCGGCGACGATTGCGTTCTTGCCGCCCGGGTCCAGGCGCGTGCGCGGCAAGAGGCTGGTTCGCAGCGTTGCCTGCAAGGCACGGGTGACGGCATAGCCGATGCCGAAGACAACGGCGAAGGTCAGGAAATCGGTGGGGGAAATGCGCGCGTCCCCCAGGGCAAAGCCTTCCCTGAAACGCGTCCAGATCTCGGTCAGATCGGTTGTGCGCGCGCCCCAGATCAACGCCAGTGCCGGGATGGCGGCCAGGACCAGGGCAAAGTTCACCAGCACCGGCACCAGCGCGTCCTGCGCCTGTTCCTCGGACCTGCGAAGGATCAGGCCATAGAGGTCGGTGACGATCTGGAACGACAGGACCAGCAGACCGATCAGAAGAAGCGACAGGATCGGCGGGAAGGTCAGGGTCCGGCCAAGCTCGGTATAGCCGATCCCCGCCAGCATTGGGCCGGCCACTCCGCAGACCAGCGCCAGTCGCCCCACCAGCCGGCCGGCGGCCGTGCGCAGACCGCCATCGGCCCCGTCACCTGCGGCTGCCCCAAGCACCATGCCCGATCGGATCAGGATCAGCCCGCCAAGCACGATCACCGGGAAGGCCACGACGGCGCGCGCCGTCTCGGAAAAACCGCCAAGTTCGGCGAGGGCGTCGAGCAACATCGACACCGCGAGCAGCAGCCCGAGGAGCGAGAGGTAGAACCGGCCTTCCGCCCGCCGCGCGGGATCTATCGGCAGGGGCAGATAGCCTGCGTCCGACCGCGGCAGCAACTGTCCCGCAAGCCAGCGGAATCCGAAGACCGCCAAGCCCGCCACCGGCAGCAGCGCGGCCAGCGTCAGGCCTTTTTCGCCGACCAGGCGGGTGGACCCCAGCGCCAGCGCCAGCAGCGCGAGCCCGGTCACCGGCACGGCCACTTGCCCGAGCGACAGGGCAAAGGCGGCCAGCTTGCGTCCTCGTGCGCGACCGCTGTCCAGCACACGGGCCACCAGATGCTCGATGAATCCCCGCCCGCGCGCCAGCATGACCAGCGCGAGGACAAGAAAGAGAAGGGTGCGTGGCAGGGCCGCACGCGCGGCATCGAGTGTTGTGGGTGTGGCCAGGCGTTCCAGTGTCTCGTCGGCCAGTTCCGCGGCACCATCCCAAAGCCCCGCTGCGGCGGCGGGCCAGTGCACGGGATTCAGCGGCGATGGCCCGAGCCGTAGCAATGCCTCTGCCTGCCGCTCCCGCAGGGTCGCGTCGATTTCGCGGACCAGCCCGTCGGCCCGGCTGTACGCCTCGACGGCAGCCATCTGTGGTGCCTGCAATTGCGCTAGTTGTGCGGCCAGATCTGCACGACGCGCGGCGATTTCCGCGGGCTCTGCCTCGCCTTCGGCGGGCGGGGTTCCCAGTGCCGCGATCTGTTCGCGCAGGGTGGCGATGCGACTTGCGTTGACCGACTGCGCTGCAAGAAAGGATTCGCGCAGAGGGGCAATCTCGGCACGCAGGCGCAGCAGGTTCTCGTCGGGCGTTCCCGGCATTTCGAGGACTGCTTCCGCACGTGCGGCAAGCCTGTCCCAGTTTGCCAGATCCAGACCGGGCCCGGTGTCTTGTGCCAGTGCCGCCGACAGCCACAGCACCGCTGCGATCAGGGTTGCGGCAACGCCTTTCATGCGTCGAGGAACACGCCCGGGATTGCCCGCGCGCCCCCGTCGAGCCAATCCGGCACCGGCAGGCCTTTGCCGTGCAGGAATTCGGGGTTGAAGAGCTTGGATTGATACCGTGTGCCGTAGTCGCAAAGGATGGTGACGATGGTGTGCCCCGGTCCCATTTCCTGTGCCATCCGCATGGCGCCCGCCACGTTGATGCCCGACGATCCACCCAGGCACAGCCCCTCGTGCTTCAAGAGGTCGAAGACGATCGGCAGCGCCTCGGCGTCGGGGATTTGCCAGCTGAAGTCGGGAACAAGGCCTTCCAGGTTGGCGGTGATCCTTCCCTGACCGATGCCCTCGGTGATCGAGGTGCCTTCGGCCTTCAACTCGCCGGTCGTGTAGTAGCTATGGAGCGCGGCGCCTTCGGGATCGGCCAGGCCGATCTTCACGCCTTTGGGCTGCAGCGCCATCGCCACGCCGGCGATGGTGCCGCCCGACCCGACTGCACAGACGAACCCGTCCACCCGGCCACCGGTCTGGTCCCAGATCTCGGGGCCTGTCGTTTCCACATGGGCCTTGCGGTTCGCCACGTTGTCGAACTGGTTCGCCCAGATGGCGCCGTTCGGTTCCGATTGCGCCAGGCGTTCGGCAAGCCGGCCGGAATAGCGGACGTAGTTATTTGGGTTGCGATAGGGCACCGCGGGCACCTGCACCAGTTCGGCCCCCGCCAGCCGCAGCATGTCCTTCTTTTCCTGACTCTGCGTCTCGGGGATCACGATGACGGTCTTGAACCCCATCGATGCGCCGACGAGTGCCAGCCCGATGCCGGTGTTGCCCGCCGTCCCCTCGACGATGGTCCCGCCGGGGCGCAGGGCGCCTCGCGCCACCGCATCCCGGATGATGTAGAGCGCGGCGCGATCCTTGACCGACTGGCCCGGGTTCAAAAATTCGGCCTTGCCAAGGATCTCGCAGCCCGTCGCTTCGGACGGGCCCTTCAGCCGGATCAACGGCGTGTTGCCGACCGCTTCTGCTAGATCCCGCCTGATGACCATGGGCCGCGCCCTCCCGTTCCGGTCCGCCATTCCTAGGCGAGCGGACGGTGCGCTTCAACCCGCGCGGGGCGGGCGATGGCCGCGCCCTGCGGCTACCCGCCCGGCATCGATGCGGCCCATGTATTCATGGGGCGCGCGATATCGCGGCGGCAGGGCACACAGCCCTCTGGTCCCGTCCTTTCAGGCTGCAGACCAGTCCGCCCGCAGCCGGTCCCGTTCCCGCGCCAACCAAAGAGCCGTGAGGATTAATGGAGCATTGCCGACCTCGCCCGTGGCGACAAGATCCATCAGACGGGAAAAGGGGATAACATGGACGCGGATGTCTTCCGCCTCTTCGGCCAGTCCGCCATGCCCGGCGAGCCCATCAGGAAGGTCGGCGCAGGCCACGAAGGAGGTCAGATGCTCGGTTACTGCCCCGGGCGAGGGGTAGTAGGCCGCGACCTGCACGAAACGGCCAAGCTCCAGTCCGGCCTCTTCCTGCGCCTCACGTCGCGCGGCCGCTTCGGGCGTCTCGCCGGGGTCGATGCGGCCCGCCACCGCTTCCAGTGAAAAGGGGTGGCAATCACCTCGGACGTAAGGGGCGAAGCGGAACTGCTCCACCAGCAAGACGCGGTCGCGCCGGGGATCCCAGGGCAGGACCGTCACTGCATCACCCGCGACGAAGGCGGCGCGAGTCACCACCGGGGACAAGCCACCATCGAATCGTGGTATCGACAGGTCCTGCTCCTCGACCATGAAGTAGCCAAGGTACGGACGCCGAAGGATCGACACCACGACCTCGCTGCCGCCGCCAGGGCGGCGCAGGGTGCTCGGAGCGGCTTCGGCGCGTGCGCGCAGGCGGCTGGCCGCCCGCACCAGCATCGTGGCGTAGGGCGCGACGAGGTCCGCAGCCGAGATCCGCCCGAAAAAGCCCATGCATTCTTTCGCGGCCTCGGTCACAGTCTCGCCCCAGACCCGTTGCCAGGCGGCAAGGTCCCAGTCCTTGCCGCGCGGATAGGCCCCCGGGGGAGCGACATAGGCCAATGCCAGGCGGTCGCCCGCTGTCGTTGCGACTGTGACGGGCACATGCCGGTAGCCGTAGCCCAGTTCATAGAAATCCAGTCGGGCACGGTCCGAGGCGTCCAGTCCTTCGACCAGCAGACCATGTGCCTTTGCGCCCGCTTCCGGCAGCAGTACGGGAAACTCTGCCTCTCCCGCCGTCACGGCGCGCCAGTCAGCGAGAATGGCGGGAATGGCGCGCGCCCTGTCGTGGCCGAGAATTCGGGCCAGCAGGGGGCGGTGGCAAAGGGTGCCGTAGAAGAAGAGAGGGGGGGGATCGTCGTTCAAGGTATGGCCGCACGGTTTGGTGGGGCGACCAAATCGGGGCGTGGCCGGAGAAGCCTAGCGCCAGCGACGGGCCGCGAACTCGGCCAGATATCCGCCCAGAAGCCCGCCGATGACAAGTGTTCCCACAACCGTCGGCGTCGCGATCATCATCATGTTGTTGATCGCGATCATCACCATCCCGTGGATCGCGTCGATGCCGCCGTCATAGTGCTTGCGGACCGACCGTTGCAGCATCTCGTTGCCCGAGAACAGGACCAGCGCCCAGAAGACGATCAGCATCGAGGTCGTCAGTCCGTAGCCCGCAGAAGGCCAAAGCCCGCCCCCGGCCCGCTGGCCCGACATCTTCCAACCGCAGGCAAACCCGATCAGCGCGCACATGGGCGAGAACATCTGCACTTGCGTGCCCTCGGGCAGCACGGCCTTGACCATGTCCGCGGCGAAATAACCGAGGAACGCGAAGAATAGCGCAGCAACGAGCTTGGCGGCAGTGGGCATACTGGTTAACCGGGTCTGGTGACGGTTACCTGCACCACATCACATATTCCTGACGAAAATGTGGCCGCGCATGACGTTAGGTAAAAGTTCCACATGCGCCGGAACCGGTCGTCAAAGCCCAGTCGCGCCACCTCGTCCCAGCGCGCGTTGAATGTCTCGTGCCAGCGGCGCAGGGTCTGGCTGTAGCTTTCGCGGAACGCGATCGTCTGCGCCTGCTGCAGCCCGGCGCGTTCGATCTCGGCCTTCAGGATCGAGGGCGAGGGCAGCATCCCCCCGGGAAATATGAACTTCTGGATGAAATCGACACCGCGCCGGTAGGCGTGCCATCGCTTGTCCTGCACGGTTATGATCTGAAGCGTGGCGTTGCGTCCCGGGCGCAACCGCTCGCGCAGGGTGTCGAAATAGACCGGCCAGTACTTTTCGCCCACGGCCTCGAACATCTCGATCGACGCGATCCCGTCATAGGTGCCGCGTTCGTCGCGATAGTCCTGCAGCTTGATCTCGACCCGGTCAGACAGCCCGGCCCGGGCGATTCGCGCCACCGCGTAGTCATGCTGTTCCTGCGAAATCGTCAGCCCGGTCACCCGCAGGCCGCGTTGCGCGGCGGCATACTCGGCAAATCCGCCCCACCCGCAGCCGATTTCCAGCACATGGTCGCCCGGCCTGGCGCCCATCTGGTCAATCATGCTGGCGTACTTCTGGATCTGCGCCTTCTCCAGGCTTTCCTGACCAGTGTCAAACTTGGCCGACGAATAGGTCATCGTCTCGTCCAGCCAGAGGCCGTAGAAGTCGTTGCCCAGGTCGTAGTGATAGCTGATGTTCTTGCGCGCCTGGCTTTTCGAGTTCGATTGCAGCCAGAACCGCAAACGCTCGTAGGCCCGCACGAGGCCCATTCCCGGAAATCCGTCGTAGATGTCGTCGTTGCCGTCGTGCACGAGGTCCATGAAGGCCTGAAGGTCGGGCGTCGACCACCATCCGTCCAGATAGGCTTCGGAAAAGCCCAGGTCGCCTTCCCGGATCAGCCTGGCGAACAGGTCGTCGTTGTGAATGGCGATCTCGGCAACAAAGCCGGGGGACTTGCCGTCCGCCCGGAACTGGCGCCCGTCGGGCAGGATGAAATCCACCCTGCCGCGGTTCATCGCCTGTGCCGCAGGGAACACCTCGGCGAAGTAGCGCGGCAGGCCTGTCTGGCCCTTGACACTAGTCAGTACTGTCATCGTCCCCCCGAAGTACCCCGATCTACAGTTACCCGCCTATCCACGCGGGAAACAACGAGAAAGTTTCGTGTCAGGTGTTCCCCGCGGCTTCGCCCCGAGCGGCATAGGCCTCCAGTGCGCGACGCCGTCCGCTGTTCACATCCACCACCGGGTCAGGGTAGGGCTGAACTGGGGACAAGCCCCAGGACTGTGGAACGGCATCGAAGTAGCTCAGGGCCTGCGGCGCGGGCGCGCGTTGTCCTTCCGCGATCCAGCGGTCGACATAGGCCCGGTCCGGGTCGAACTTCTCGCGCTGGCTGACGGGGTTGAACACGCGGAAATAAGGGGCGGCGTCTGGGCCCGATCCCGCTGCCCATTGCCAGCCCATCGCGTTTGAGGCCGGGTCCCAGTCCACCAGACAGTCGGCGAACCAGTCGGCGCCGATCTTCCAATGTGTCAGCAGGTGCTTCGTCAGATAGCTCGCCACGATCATCCGCGCGCGGTTGTGCATGGTGCCGGTAACATACATCTCGCGCAGGCCGGCATCGACGAACCGGATGCCGGTGCGGCCCTGTCGCCAAGCAACTGCGTGTGGGTGCAAAGGATCGGTGTTCCACGGGAACGAGTCCCACTCCGGTTTCCAGTTGCGTTCGGTGATATGCGGCGTGTGGTGCATCAGGTGGTAGGCGAACTCGCGCCAGACCAGTTCCTTCAGGAACACCTCGGCGTCGTCTGCGCCTGCCTCGCGCGCGGCCATGCCTGCTGCCCAGGCGGTGCGGGGCGAAATTTCGCCAGTGGCCAGGTTCTCGGACAGGCGCGAGGTGCCGGCGACACCCGGTGTGTCCCGGCGGTCAGCGTAGCGTGCGACGCGACCGTCGATGAAGGCGGACAGGCGGTCGAGGGCGGCTGCCTCACCCACCGCGAGGTGCGGGCGCACCACAGCGGCGCCCCGCTTCATCCGGTCGTCCAGACGCCAGTCTGCAAGGTCGTCCGAAGCAGGCCATGCCGTCGGCGGGCGCAGGGTGCGCGGGGCCGGGGCAGGGGCGCCCATCGCCCGGTCGCGGACGGTGTTCCAGAAGGGGGTATACACCCGGTAGTAGCCGCCCGTCTTCGTCTCGACGTCCCAGGGTTCGACCAGCAGATGGGCGTTTAGGCTGCGCGCGCCGATGCCCCGTGCCTTCAGGTCCGACTTGATCGCGGTATCGCGCGCCACCGACGCCGGGTCGTACAGGCGGCCCCAGACCACGGTCGTTGCCCCGGTTTCGGCGATAAGCGCATCCAGCACCTGCATGGCCGGCCCTCGCCGCAGGATCAGTCGCGATCCGATGCCCTTCAGGGCCTGATCCATCGCCGCGACCGACAGGCCCCAGCGCCAGCGCGGTGCGGCGCCGATACCATCCGTCTCGGGATCAAGGATCGCCACCGGGATCACCGGGCGTCCGCTGTCGGCAGCCCAGCCAATGGCGGGGTTGTCGGCAAGCCGCAGGTCACGGCGCAGCCAGACGATGACAGGCGGGTCGGACGTGGTCATGGATGGGCCCCGCAGTCGCGGGCCCCGTGCCCGGATCAGAGCACCTGATCTAGCGCCCTGATCAGCCGGTCAACATCGTCGTGGCTGGTATAATGAACGAAGCTCAGCCGCAGGACGCCATGCTTTGGGTTCACACCAAGCGCCTTCAACGGCCGGACAGCATAGAAGTCCCCTGCTCCGGCTGCGATTCCATGGTCGGCCAGGGCCGCTGCCGCGTCCTGCGGGTCGTCCCGAAGCACCAGAGACAGCGTCGGCGCCTTGCAGGCCGCATCCTTGGGGCCAAGCACCCGGACCGAGTTGCGCGAGGCCAGCCAGTCCATCAGGGGACGCAGCACCGACTGTTCCTGTGCGTGCATCAGGTGGCCCACCAACGCCACGCGTTCATGGGGCTGGTGTATGCCGCCCGGATGATGATGGTCGTACAGCGCATCGAAATAGTCCGCGATGCCCGCGCAGGCCGCCACCTGGGCATGGTCCGGTCCCGCAGGGGCGAACCGCTTGTACAGCGTGCCGGAGTTGAAGAAATGGCCCTGCGACGGCAGACGGCGGCAGAGGTCCGCGCGCAGGACCATGATGCCCTGATGCGGCCCGTAGGTCTTGTAGGCCGAGAACAGGTAGATGTCGGCGCCGAGTTTCCGGACATCGGGCAAGCCATGCGGGGCCGCTGCCACGCCATCTACACAGGCGACCGCACCGGCGGCATGGACCTTCGCGACGATCGCTGCCACGTCGTTGACCTCGCCCACGACGTTCGAGACATGGGGGAAGCAGACCAGCCGCACCTTGTCGTCCAGCAAACGGTCGAGGTCGGCTGGGTCCAGATGGCCCGTCTCGCGGTCCATCTTCCATTCCCGTACGACGATCCCGGCTGCGGCCAGTCGCCGCCAGACCCCGGTGTTGGCCTCGTGATCCTGGTCGGTGACGATGATTGCCTCGCCGGGCAGCATCCAGCCGCGGAACGCCTCGGCCAGGACATAGGTGTTCTGGCTGGTCGAAGGACCAAAGGTCACTTCCTCGGGCAACACGTTCAGCATCGCGGCCAGACGGGTGCGCGCCTCGTCCATTTCCTCGCCCGCCTCTCGCGAGGTGGAATAATGGCCGTAGGGCTGTACCTTGCGTGTGCGGTAGAAGCGCGTCAGGCGGTCCACGACCTGTCCGCACGGGTACGACCCGCCCGCATTCTCGAAGAACGCCAAGGAAGGAGCCGTGCCTTCATGGAAGGCCGGGAACTGCGCGCGGACGAAATCTAAATCAAGTGTCATCGTGGTCCCCCGCGCAACGTGTTCCAGCGCGGAATGGGCACGTCAAGATCGAGTGTTCGTCCAGGCGCCCTAGGCAAGAGGGGCGGCTTTGGTTCCGTTGCGTCACGCCTGAACATAGGATCAGACGGCCGAGGGTTCGATCACGACCCGCCCGCGCACACCCCCCGAAAGGATCGCGCGTCCGAGGTCCGGCAGGTCTTCCAGCCGGGCGGGGACGATCATCGATTCCAGCGCGTCCAGCGGCAGGTCGTGCGCGATCCGGTCCCAGGCGCGGACCCGTTCGTCGTAGGGCCGCATCACGCTGTCGATGCCCAGAAGGTTCACACCGCGCAACAGGAAGGGGATGATGTTCATCGGCACTGCCACCCCCCCGGCATTGCCCACCGCGGCGACCGAGCCCCCTCGGATAAGCTGACCCAGCACGCGCGCCAGCATCTCACCTCCCACGGCATCGATGCAGCCTGCCCATGTCTCGGATTCCAGCGGCTTGCGGATCGCTTCGGACAGGTCGGCGCGGGGCACGATCGTCGTGGCGCCGAGGCTGCGCAGATAGTCGGCCTGATCGGGTCGGCCTGTCACCGCCGCCACCTCGTGGCCTGCGCGCGCCAGCAGGGCAACCGCCACTGACCCCACCCCGCCAGCGGCGCCGGTCACCAGCACCGGGCCTTGTCCGGGCGTTAGGCCGTGCGCCTCCAGCGCCTGGACGGCCAGCATGGCGGTGAACCCCGCCGTTCCGACCGCCATCACCTGGCGGGTGGTCAGGCCTTGCGGCAGGGGCACCAGCCAGTCGGCCTTGACCCGTGCATACTCAGCATACCCGCCCCAATGCGCCTCTCCCACGCGCCAGCCTGTCAGCAGCACCCGGTCGCCCGGCGCATAGCGCGGGTCGTCGGATGAGGCGACGGTGCCGGCAAGGTCGATCCCGGGGACATGCGGCCATGTCCGGACCAGCCCGCCGCCCGATCCAAGACAAAGGCCATCCTTGTAGTTCAGCGTGGAATACTCCACCGCAACCGTCACATCGCCCTTCGGCAACCTGTCGTCGTCAATGTGCTGCACGGAGGCATGGGTGCTTCCGTCCTCGGATTTCTCGACGATCAGAGCTCGAAACATCGGCGGTCCTCTTTTCTTTC
>CAYYOE010000081.1:0-11763 GCA_964473055.1 uncultured Rhodobacterales bacterium
CCGGTCACGATGCGTCACGATGTGTCACGGGGGAGGCTTGGAGGCGGGTACCGGAATCGAACCGGTCTACACGGATTTGCAATCCGCTGCGTAACCTCTCCGCCAACCCGCCCGGAGCGCGACCTGATTAGCCGCGCAGACCTTCGCCCGCAAGGCCCCGTTGCCCGCACGGCTGCCCGCCTGCCCCATCTTCCCAGCCGCTCCGATGCGCCAGGCTATCCAGGGGGACAGCAACCCCGGATGCCGCGCCACCGGCCCGTGCCTGCGCGGGACTAAAAGCTGAACCGTAGCGCGAAACCCGCCGCCGTGTCGGTCTGCCCTGCAACATGGCCGTGGTTCAGGGCATGGCGCAGTTCCAGCCGCAGGTCAGCCCCGCGCCCGATCGGCACATCATAGCTGACCGACAGGTCCACCTGCCGATCCTCGGGAGTGAAGTCGATCGACACCGGCTGATAGATCATCCCAGATGCCCCGCGCGCGACCGGCAGGGCGACCTCGGTCCGGCCCGCCGTCGCGGCCACCGGCAGCGACACGCCCAGCGCCAGCCGGTCGCCTGTCTGCGCCACGCTCGATCCGCCCAGTTCCAGCGACAGGGCATTGAACCGGGTCGAGGCCTCGCCCTCTGCGACGCCGAAGCTTGCGCCAAGGCGCAGGTAACCGCCCGCCCCGAATTCCTGCGTCAGCCCCAGGTCGATGGCCGCGATGTCGCTGCCCGATGCCGTCCCGCCCAAGCCCAGCCCGAACAGGCTGCCGCCGTCGCGTCCCAGGGTCAGTCCGACGGATACCGCGCCCGCTCCGGTATCGATGACGCGGGCCACTGACAGCCCCGCGTCGCCCCCGCCCGTCGATGGTATCAACAGCGTCGCGTGCACTTCGCCTGATGGATCGGCCAGCGTCATCTCGTGGCCGCCCAGCGCCGCCAGAACGCCCGCCTGTACGGGCCCGGGCGTCGCGCCGGACCAGGGGTCACCCGCCAGCAGATCGCCAAGAAGTGCGGGCGATATCGCCGGAGGTGCGGCGCCTGCAACCAGCCGGTCACCCGGAAGGCTGAAATCGCCGCCCAGCAGATCGGTCGCCACGATGTTGACGCCGCCCAGGCTGCGCGTGACCGCATCCCCCATCGCGGCGCCTGCCAGGATCAGGGGTTGATCGAGCGAGACAGACGATCCGTCGGCCATCGCAACTGCAGGTGTGCCGATCGGCAAGAGGGCCGCGCGCACGTCCAGGAACCCGTGGCCCCATGTCGTCGAATAGCCCTTTACGAACCCATCCGCGAGTTCCACCTGCCGGTTCGGTGTGAAAAAGCTCATGTCGGCCGAAGCGAGCAGGCGGATGCGCAGGTCATGCGGGGTCAGGGCTGGGAAGGCCTCGGCCAGCAAGGCCAATGCGCCCGATACCTGCGGCGCCGCGAAGGAGGTGCCGACCGCAAGGCCATAAGACGTATCCGAAGTGGCCGTTGCACCTTCCCAGACACCCTCGGCCGCCAGGCACCAGCGCGCCGACTGGGCACAGGGCGCCGAGACGAGTTGCGCAGAGGTGACGCGCGTGTTGTTGAACGTCGGGACCGCGTTGATGACCGAAATCCAGCCCGGTTCGAGCTCGGGTCGGATACGCGGCAAGCCGTCCATGATCGTCGACGATGTCCCCGAGTTCGGCGCGGCAAAGACCACGACCCCCTGACTGGCAAAGTCCGTCAGCGCGTCGAGGTAGGCGCGCGCATTGGACGAGGCGAAGGCAGTTTCGAACCCGGACTGCGTGGCGGGCAGGTTCGGATAGCCCCACGAATTGTTCTGTGCGACCGCGCCCAATGCGATCGCCTCGCGCGTCGCCTGCCGAAGGTTATCAAGGCCCTGCAAAGTGCCGCTGGGCTGGAAGGTCCCCAAGGCGAGGTTGGCTTCCGGGGCGACGCCCATGAACCCCGGCGTACGGCCCGCGATGATCGACGCGACGATTGTGCCGTGCTCCGCGACCGGAACCGCGCTGCCCAGTATGTTCACATCGTCGAACACTTCGTGGGTTGTCCTGAACCCGTCATCGATGACCGAAACAACCTGCCCCCTGCCGAAGAGGTTCGCCGCATGGGCATACTCGAAGCGCGAGGCCGCCAGCGCATAGCTGTTGTAGATCACCCCTGCCTGGCCCGAGAACGACCAGCTGATGCGCTGCCGGGTGTAGCGGGGCGTGCTGTTGCGCAGGGTGGCGGCCGCAGATTCGAACGGGGCGAAGCTTGTGACGAAGGCCTGCGACAGCACGCCGAGATCGGCCAGCGGGCCCTGGAAGTTCTCGACCCCGTAGGTGGCGGACTCGTCCCCGCCGCCGCCGCATGCGGCCATCAGGACCACGGTGGCGAGCATTGCCGGAACTGCGCGCCGCTGCGGCATAATCCGATGGCGGGTAGCCGGGGCAAGGATCGTGGAGGATTCGGTCAACGGTTTACCCAACTGTGCGATGTGGCGATCTAGGCGCGACTCGCTTTTCCTTGCAATCGTTCGCGGCGCTTTTCGGGCTGTGTCAGGGCAAGGTGGTGCAGTTCGGGGGCGCGACGTTGTGACCATGCCGGGCGGACATCCGGCGATCCGGCCGTCGCACCGCGGCGCCAAGGTGTGTTGCCGCTTGCCGGGCTCTGTGGCATCACCGTGCCATCAGCCTGCATGGATGCCCCCGCATGACCGATTTCGCCGCTCGTCGCACCATCATGGTGGATACCCAGGTCCGGCCTTCCGACGTGACGAAATTTCCGATCATCGAGGCGATGCTGTCCGTCCCGCGTGAAATCTTTGTGCCGCCCACCCTGGTCGAGGCGGCCTATGCGGGCGAGAACCTCGACCTTGCGCCGGGGCGTGTGATGCTCGACCCTCGGACACTCGCCAAGATGCTGGATGCGTTGGATCTCTCGAAGGCCGATCTGGTGCTGGTGGTCGGTGCGGGGCAGGGCTATTCGACCGCAGTCGTGGCCCGAATCGTCAACGCGGTGATCGGGCTCGAAGAAGATCCGGCCATGGCCTCCGAGGCCGAGCGCATCCTGTCGGATAGTGGCGTCGACAATGCAGCGGTGATCGCCGGTCCAATGTGCGAAGGCGCGGCACGCCATGCGCCCTATGATGCGATCCTGATCGAAGGCGGGATCGAGGTATTGCCGGATGCGATCGCAGCGCAACTGCGGGACGGGGGCCGGATCGCGGCCTTGTTCCAGAAGGGCCCCTTGGGCCTGTGCCGGATCGGACACGCCCATGAGGGACGGATTGCCTGGCGCGACGCGTTCAATGCAGGTGCCCCGGTCATGCCGGGCTTTGCGGCGGCGCGAGAGTTCTCGCTTTAGCCGGTCCGGACGGGACATCGGAACTTGACGAGAGGCAGCGCGATGCATTGGGGACGGGCAAGGGGAATTGCGGCGCTGGCCGTTGCGGCACTGACCGCGTGGGCTCCCCCTGTGGTGGCCGAAACGCTGACCGATGCGCTGATCGCGGCATATCGCAACTCGAACCTGCTGGAGCAGAACCGCGCGGTGCTGCGGGCAGCGGACGAGGACACGGCGCAGGCCGTGGCAGCGCTGCGCCCGGTGATCGCCGCCGCGGCTTCGGCCACCCGCCGCGACCCGGTTCCGCCGGGACAGGACGACTTGACCGCTCAGATCGCGCTGCAGGCTGAGATCACGCTCTATGACGGCGGGCGCAACGGTCTTGCGGTGGAAGCTGCGAAGGAAACCGTGCTGGCGACGCGCGAGGCGCTGGTGCAGGTCGAGCAGCAGGTGCTGCTGGGGGCGGTGCGCGCCTACATGAACGTGATCCGCGCGGCCGAGTTCGTTTCACTGCGCGACAACAACATCCGCGTCGTGTCCGAGCAGCTTCAAGCAGCCCGCGACCGGTTCGAGGTGGGCGAGGTCACACGCACCGATGTGTCGCTTGCCGAGGCCCGGCTGGCACTGGCGCGCGCCAATCAGGCAGCGGCGCAGGGGGAATTGCAGGTCGCGCGCGAATCCTATCGCGCCGCAACGGGGCGCTACCCGGGGCGCCTGACCGGGCCGGGCCGCTTGCCGCAGACCGCTGCCAGCGAGTCTGCCGCAAAGGCCATCGCCAACGACCGTCATCCGCTGATCCGCCAGGCGCAGCGGCAGGTCGCGGTGGCGGAACTGAACATCGCGCGCGCCCGCGGTGCGATGTTGCCGACAGTCAGCCTTTCGGGCCAACTTGCGCGCGATAACGACGGCCAGAATTCCAGCAGCTTGACGCTGGGGGCGCGCCAGACGCTGTATGCCGGCGGGCGACTGTCGTCGGTGCTGCGACAGGCCGAAGCAGGCCGCGACCGGTCTCGCGCGGCGTTGCTGCAGACCGTGGTCGAGATCGAACAGGGCGTTGCGGTCTCGTGGGCGGATGCGCTGGTCACATCGGCGCAGATCGCGGCAGGTCAGGAACAGGTGCGCGCCGCGCAGGCTGCCTTTGCCGGCGTGCGCGAAGAGGCCGCGCTGGGCGCACGGACCACGCTGGACGTGCTCGACGCCGAGAATGACCTGCTCGACGCGCGGGCCAGCCTGATTTCCGCGCAGACCCAACGCGCCGTGGCGTCCTATGCGCTGCTGGCGTCGATGGGACTGCTGACGGCAGATCACCTGCGCCTTGGAGTTCCGACCTACGACCCGTCGGCCTACTATGATGCGGTCCGCACGGCGCCGACCGTTCGGGTCAGTCCGCAAGGCGAACGGCTTGACCACGTCTTGCGGGCGCTTGGCCGGAACTAGGGTGCCAGTGCCATAGGACGTCGAAATCCGGGCCGTGCCATTGCCCGGGACGACCCCTTCGATTAACCCTTTATTGGGTATTGCGGGTCAGTGTCGGTCCTGACGGGACATTTGGCTGGGTCGGCGGGGCGTGTTCGGGTCCAGGAGGTACGGTTATGTCCGGCCAGATGACAAGCGGCGAGATCGAGGATGTCCTGGCGTCGATCCGGCGCCTGCTCCGCGATGACGACACCACAGATGCCGGTCAGGGATCAGCAAGGTCGCGGGCGCGAAGGCTCGTCTTGAACCCCGACAGCATGGTCATGGATGGCGCTGCTGCGTCGTCACCGCGCGCCGATGTGCTGGTCCTGACTGATCCCCAACCGGGTCCGGCACCGGGGAACCAAGCTCCGATGACCGGTGGCCGTGACAGTGCCGATGATGGCGCGCCGTCGTGGAACGCGCCTCTGGTCCTGTCCGATCCGGTTGTCCTGCCCGATCCCAACCTCATCGCCACAAACGCCGCATCCGGGGCTGACGCGTCGACCTCGGACCTGCACGGATCGGGACGTACGGTTGAGGCGGTCGATGACGACCATGCCAACCGACCGAATTCCGGCAAGCCCGCGTCGCTTGAAGAACGGATCGCGGAACTCGAGGCCGCCCTTGCTCGGGAAGAAGCCGAGTGGGAGGCCGATGGTGGCGACCCCGAGGTTTTTGCATCGGTCAGGCAGCTTCCGCTGGTTGAGCGCGACAACGAGTCCGATGATGACCTTACTGCCTCTCCGGGCCCGATCGGGACAGGCGTGCCGGGCAAAGCTGACCATGCTGCTCTCGATGAGCCCGTTGAACTTACCGCCTCGCCCGACATGCCCGAGCCGCCCAGATCGCGCATGACCGAGGATGAGGTTCGGGCCTGGATCGAGGCGGAGGCACTCAGCGCCTTCGGCACGACACTCGGAGAGCTTGTCGAAGAGCATGACGCTTATTTCCCAGATGCCGAAGCCGATGACGGGTCAGGGGCGATAGCGGCGCTTACGACACCCGAGGTGCGGGATGCCGCGGCGACCGGGCTCGCCGGGGATTTGGATGCCCCGATGCCCACCCAGGAATCCGAATCTGAGCCGGGGGCGCTGGCAGAGGCTCTGCCGCCCGGCATTGCCCTGGCCCCGCCTCGGGGCAGCGCGGATCCTGCCGAAGACGGACCTGCCGTGTCTGGCGCGGATGTCGGCGTGCCCGCGCCGACAGGATTGGATCCCGCGCTTGCCGCCGCGATCCGTGGCATCGTTTCGGAGGTGATCCGCGACGAGCTTCGGGGCGCGCTCGGCGAACAGTTGACCCGCAGCGTCCGGCGTCTGGTCCGCCGCGAACTGATGCAAAGCCTGAATTCCTCCCAGAACGAATGATCGCGGCCCGGCCTGATCGGGCCGGTCAAGGCGCGCCATTCCCTTCAGCCCGTGCGCCCAGGAATGAGGGACGTACCTCAGAAATTCGTGGACAGGTCGCCGTTGCCGGTCTAACGTGATGATCGGCGCAAAGCGGGGAGATGCCCGCACGTCGTCCTAGGGAGGATCATCGCAATGAAGACACGGATTCTGTCCGCCACCGCCGTGGCGGCACTTCTGGCCGGGGGCTCGAGCGCCCAGGCCCAGGACCTGACGCTCTGCTGGGCCGCCTGGGACCCGGCAAACGCCCTTGTCGAGCTGTCCAAGGATTTCACAGAGAAGACCGGCATCGGCATGCGGTTCGAGTTCGTGCCATGGCCGAACTTCGCCGACCGGATGCTGAACGAGCTGAACTCGGGCGGCAAGCTGTGCGACCTTCTGATCGGCGACAGCCAGTGGATCGGCGGCGGCGCCGAGAACGGCCATTACGTCCGACTGAACGATTTCTTCGATGCCGAAGGCATCAGCATGGACGATTTCGCCCCCGCCACGGTCTACGCCTATTCGACCTGGCCCAAGGGTGAGCCGAATTATTACGCGCTGCCCGCGATGGGCGACGCCAACGGCTGGTTCTACCGCCGCGACTGGTTCGAGCGCCCGGAAATCCAGGCCGAGTTCCGCGAGCGCTATGGCCGTGACCTGGGCGTTCCGGCGACCCAGATGGAGCTGAAGGACATCGCCGAGTTCTTTCAGGGCCGCGAGATTGACGGCCGCACAGTCTATGGCGCCTCGATCTTCACCGAACGCGGATCGGAAGGCATCACCATGGGCGCGACCGGCGCCATGTATGCCTGGGGCTTCGAGTACGAAACCGAACCCGGCACCTACCAGATGGAAGGCGCCGTGAACTCGCCCGAGGCCGTGGCGGGGCTGGAATTCTACAAGGACCTCTACAAGTGCTGCACGCCGCCGGGCTACACCAACGCCTACATGGAAGAGAGCCTGGATGCCTTCAAGTCGGGCCAGGTCGCCATGGGGATGAACTGGTTCGCCTTCTTCCCGGGCCTCTATGCCGACCCCGATGTGGGGGGTGACAAGATCGGCTTCTTCGTCAACCCCGCGCAGAACCGCGCCGCGTCGACGCTCGGCGGGCAGGGCATTTCGGTGGTCTCCTATTCCGACAAGCAGGAACAGGCGCTGGAATACATCAAGTGGTTCGCCGACCCCGAAGTGCAGGCGCGCTGGTGGTCGATGGGCGGCTATTCCTGCCACAACGCGGTCCTGCAGGATCCGGGCTTTGCCGACACCGCCCCCTTCGCGGCCGACTTCCTGGCAGCGATGGATGACGTCTACGACTTCTGGCAGGAACCGGCCTACGCCGAACTGCTGCTGGCCATGCAGAAGCGGCTGCATGACTACATCGTGGCCGACATCGGCACGGCGCAAGAGGCGTTGGACCTGCTGATCCAGGACTGGACCGAGACCTTCGAGGACGAAGGCAAGCTCTGATCCGGCTTCCCCGGGCGGTCCAGGCCGCCCGGGGTTCCCGGCTTCGATGCGCCAAGATATCCTCGCGGGGCCGACGCCGTGTGTCGGCGGGGGCTGACAGCACCCCTCGCGCTCCCCCCGCAGTCCCTTCTATCGTTGCCGCCGCAGATCCTGCGGCCCGAGGCTGACCCGCCATGACCGACACGCCCGCCGACCGCCTCGCCCGCGCCACCCCGCCCCGGGTCGCCCGCCGCGTGCGCGGGCTGTCCGACCGCGCCATCGCCTGGATCTTTGTGACCCCCACGATCTTCCTGCTTCTCGCAGTGAACATCTTCCCGCTGATCTGGACGATCCGCCTGTCCTTCACGAACTTCCGCGCCAACCGCCCCAACCTGGAACCGCAATGGGTGGGATTGCAGAACTACACCCGGATCCTCGGCGACCGGGACATCTGGCTGAACATGCAGGCCACCGCGCATTTCCTGTTCTGGACGCTGTTCTTCCAGGTCGTGATCGGCTTCGCGCTGGCCTGGCTGATCAACCGCCGCTTCAAGGGCAACGACCTGATCACCACGCTGATCGTGTTGCCGATGATGCTGTCGCCTGCCGTGGTCGGGAACTTCTGGACCTTCCTCTACCAGCCGCAGATCGGGCTGTTCAATTATGTGGTCGAGTTCTTCACCGGCACGCCCGCGTCGTCCTTCGCCATGCTGGGCGAGGTCCGGCTGGCGCCCTGGGCCATCGTCATTGTCGACACCTGGATGTGGACGCCCTTCGTGATGCTGATCTGCCTTGCCGGCCTGCGGTCCATCCCGGAATACCTCTACGAGGCGGCCGAGGTCGACCGCGCCTCCAAGTGGCGGCAATTCTGGACGATCACCGTGCCCATGGTCTTGCCGTTCCTGATGCTGGCCGTGCTGTTCAGGGGCATCGAGAACTTCAAGATGTTCGACCTCGTTGTTCTGCTGACGGGTGGGGGGCCGGGGTCGACCACGGAACTGGCCTCGATCAACCTCAAGCGCGAGGCCTTCGAGAAATGGCGCACGGGCTATGCCTCGGCCTATGCGATCATCCTGTTCGTGACGGTGTTCGGGCTGGCGTCGATTTACGTCAAGGCCCTGAACAAGGTGAAGGAGCGCTGAGGCATGAGCGCCTGGTCCGCCACCGAACCCTCGCGCCGGTCCAAGTGGGTCGCCGGTATCCTGGTGTCGCTTTACACGCTCGTCACGCTGATGCCGCTTGCCTGGATCATCATGACCGGCTTCAAGTCGCCGCCCGATGCGATCAGCTATCCGCCAAAGGTGATCTTTGCCCCTTCGATGGAAGGCTATGTCAACCTCTTCACCACCCGCACGCGCGTCGCGCCCGACACCCTGGCAGCCCTGCCGCCACCCGAAACCTGGTACGAGGAAATCGTGCGCCGCCGCGACATGGTGATCGCGGGTCCAAGCCGGTTTTCCGAACGCTTCATGAACTCGGTCATCATCGGCTTCGGGTCGACCTTCCTGGCCATCTTCCTAGGCACGCTGGCGGCCTATGCCTTTTCGCGCTTCCGCATCCCACTGAAGGACGACCTGTTGTTCTTCATCCTGTCGACCCGGATGATGCCGCCCATCGCGGTCGCGATCCCGATCTTCCTGATGTTCCGGACGCTCGGCTTGTCGGACACGCATCTCGGCATGATCCTGCTCTACACCGCGGTGAACATCAGCCTCGCGGTCTGGCTTCTGAAAGGCTTCATCGACGAGATCCCCCGCGAATACGAGGAAGCCGCCCTGATCGACGGCTACACCCGGTTCCAGGCTTTCCGTAAGGTCGTGCTGCCGCAGGCCGCCACGGGCATCGCTGCGACCTCGATCTTCTGCCTGATCTTTGCCTGGAACGAATACGCCTTCGCGGTGCTGCTGACATCCGGCAACGCACAGACTGCACCGCCTTTCATCCCCACGATCATCGGGGTGGGCGGGCAGGACTGGCCGGCGGTGGCCGCCGGGGCGACGCTGTTCCTGCTGCCGGTGATGGTCTTCACGATCCTTCTGCGCAAGCACCTGTTGCGCGGGATCACCTTCGGCGCGGTGCGCAAATGACCCGGTTCCTGAAGGGCCTGATCCGCATGCGCCGCGGCCCGTGGGAAGCGGTCGCCACGGTCCTGATCGGCCTAGGCGTGGTGATGCTGATGCAGCCCTTCGCGCTGGTCGCCTTCACCTACAGCTTCGTCGTCATCCTGACGGGCACGGTGCTGTTCCTTGTCGTCAGCCATTTCCCGGACTGACGCATATGTCCGGCACCCCTGAAACCGAATGGCGCGTCGCCCCGGACCTGATCCGGGGTTGCGGCGGCCAGGAGACCGCCTGAATGGCCGAGATCGTCATCCGCAACCTGCGCAAGGAATTCGGGTCATTCACTGCAGTGCAGGGGTCGACCTTCACCATCGGTGACGGCGAGTTCTTCATGCTGCTGGGGCCCTCCGGTTGCGGCAAGACCACGACGCTGCGCATGATCGCCGGGCTTGAACTGCCGACCTCGGGCGAAATCCTGATCGACGGCGAGAACGTCAGCCAGCGCCCTGCCAGCCAGCGCGACATCGCCATGGTGTTCCAGATGTTCGCGCTCTACCCGCATATGTCGGTGCGCAAGAACATCGCCTACCCCCTCGTCAGCCAGGGCGTGCCGCGCGTCGAGGTGCGTCAACGGGTCGAGGAAGTCGCCCGCATCCTGCGCATCGAGACCCTGCTGGACCGGGGCGTGTCTGGCCTGTCGGGCGGCGACCGGCAGCGTGTGGCGCTGGGCCGCGCCATCGTGCGGCGGCCCAAGGCCTTCATGATGGACGAACCCCTCGGTGCGCTGGATGCCGAGTTCCGCGAGATCATGGCCGAAGAACTGCGCGCGCTGCACGACCGGATGGGGGCCACCACCGTTTATGTCACCCACGACCAGCTTGAAGCGATGCAGATGGGCGACAAGATTGTCGTGATGAACCACGGCGTCGTGGAACAGTTCGGCACGCCCCAGGAAATCTACGACCATCCCGCCACGCTGTTCGTGGCCGACTTCATCGGCTCGCCCCCGATGAACCAGTTGCAGTTCGAGGGCGGGTTCGCCCCCGGCACCACCCATCTGCGGCTTGGCGACGTGGACATCGCCTGCCCCGCGATGCGCGAAGGTGCCGAAGGGCGCAAGCTCGTGCTGGGGGTTCGGCCGGAACATGTGGCGATCAGCGACGACGGAACCTATCGCGGCCGGGTCCTGGCGGCCGAATACCTGGGCACGACGCAGATCATCACGCTGGACAGCGCGCATGGACTGGTCAAGGCGCGCATCCCGTCGTCCCGCGTGGTGAACGCCGGCGATACGGTGGGGCTGACCTTCGCGCCCGGCACGCTGTCGGTGTTCGATGCGGGGACGGGGCGTGCCTTTCGGACCGCCGCGAACGAGGGGGTATTGCACCATGGCTGAGGTGCAACTGGCCGGCCTGACGAAACGATTCGGCACGACCCTTGCCGTCGACGGGCTGTCGCTGACAATCTCCGACGGCGCCTTTGTTGTGCTGCTCGGGCCGACTGGCGCGGGCAAGACCACCACCCTGCGCCTGATCGCGGGGCTCGAACGGCCCGACGCCGGGTCTGTCGTGATCGGGGGCGAGGATCTGACGCGTGCCACGCCGGCCGAACGCGACGTGGCGATGGTCTTCCAGCAGTATTCACTCTACCCCCACCTCACCGTGCGTGACAATCTCGCCTTTCCGCTGCGGTCTCCGCTGATGCGCTGGTCCGAGGACCGGATCGCCGCGCGGGTGAAGGAGGTGGCGGAAGTCCTGCACATCCCCCACAAGCTCGACAACAAGGCCACGGCCCTTTCGGGGGGGGAAATGCAGCGCGTGTCGATCGGGCGGGCGCTGGTGCGCCGCCCGCAGATCTTCCTGATGGACGAACCGCTGTCGTCGCTCGACGCCAAGCTGCGATCGGACCTGCGGGTGGAGTTGAAGCGGATCCAGGCCGATCTGGGCGCGACGCTGCTCTATGTCACGCACGACCAGATCGAGGCGATGACCATGGCCACCCATGTCGGCGTGCTGAACGAAGGGCGCCTCGTGCAGCTGGGCACCCCGCGCGAGGTCTATGAGGACCCGGTCAGCCTGTATGTCGCGACGCGGCTGGGCCAGCCCCGGATCAACGT
>CAYYOE010000082.1:0-11657 GCA_964473055.1 uncultured Rhodobacterales bacterium
CATCCTCGGGATGGACGAACTGTCCGAAGAGGACAAGCTGACCGTTGCGCGGGCCCGCAAGATCCAGCGCTTCCTGTCGCAGCCCTTCGACGTGGCCCAGGTGTTCACCGGGTCGCCCGGCGTGCAGGTGCCGCTGGAAGAGACCATCCGGTCGTTCAAGGCGGTGGTGAACGGCGAGTACGATCATCTGCCGGAAGCGGCCTTCTACATGGTCGGCGGCATCGACGACGTGATCAAGAAGGCCGAGCGCCTGGCCGCGGAAGCGGCGTAAGGGGGCGACATGGCCGACCTCATGCAGTTCGACCTGGTCAGCCCGGAACGGCGCCTCGCGTCCGTCAAGGCGCGCGAGGTGCAGATCCCGGGTGCCGATGGCGACATGACGGCGATGGCGCTGCACGCGCCCACCATCACCACGCTGCGCCCCGGCATCCTGCGCGTCGTGGCCGAAGGCGGCACGACCGATTACGTCGTGACCGGCGGCTTCGCCGAAATCACGCCCGAAGGGACGTCCGTTCTGGCCGAACGCGCGATCCCGGTCAGCGACCTGACCGCCGCGATGGTGGACGAGATGGTGGCCGAGGCCGAAGCGGTGGCAGCCGGTGCAGCCCCGGATGCCAGGGACTCGGCGGCAAAGCTTGTGTCCGACACGAAGGCGTTGCGAGCGTCCGTGCGCTAGGCGTTCACGACGGGACGACAATGGTCGCGGTCACGGCCGTCAGGACTTGACAGAATCCATTCGCAACCGACGATGGTCTCCGGGTGTGCATCTGGGGGTCTATCATGTTTCGGCTTCTTTCCGGCCTGTCCGGTCTGGCTCTGGTCTGCGCCCTTCCATCCGCAGGTGTCGCCCAGGTTGTCCTCGAAGGCGGGGGCGTCACCGTTCGCGCGCCCGCCGCGCTGGACTGCGCGGCGCTTCCGGTCATCGCTCTGGAGGGGACGATCGCGGCCGCGCTCGCGGGCGACCGGGCCGGGCTCGGGGATGCGGTGCTGCGCATGTCGCAGGGGATTGCGTCCGCCTGCCCTTCGGCCGAGGCGCTGGAATTCGCGGGTACGGACCGCGACGTGTCGGTTACGTTCCGCACGCGGAAGGCCGACGGGTGGCGGATGCCCGGCACCGCGGCCGCAACGGCACCGGTTGCGGCTGCAGCACCGGCAACGCCCGCTGCCGCCACCCAGCAGGCCGCCGCCGCGCCCGACCAGAGCCAGCCCGCAGCCGCGCCGTCCGAACCGGAAGCCGCTCCCCCGATCGCACCGGGCATCGCCTTTGCGGATCTCGCAGCCTTCCACGGAGGCATCACGACCGTTCGCGGGCATGCGTCCCTGCAGGCGTCCGAAGTCTGGACCCGCGTTCTTGCCTCGCGGGCTTATGCAGAACGTCCCGATATCCTGGCCGACGACCTGACGGCACTGGAGATCGCCCAGCAGATGCTGAACCCTCTGGAGTTCCAGCAGTTTGTCGGACCGGCCTACCAACAGATGCGCCGCGGCTTCCAGGGCCTCAGCGTCTTTGAACGTCGCGACCTGGCCGAACGGGTACGCACGCAGCTCGCCCCCTATCTGGACCAGCGGCGCCAGACCGGTCCGATCGACCTGTATCACGCGATCCCGATCCGGCTGGCCGAGTATTCCTTCGAACGGCGCGCCTTTCCGTTCCAGCAGGCCCCGTCACGCAACCACCCCGCGCCTCGGTGGCGCGGCTATATGTTGACTGACCTTTTGAATGCGGTGGCGCTGCCGACCGAACTTGGCGCCTCGCAGGACGAAGCGCGCCAGATCGACGACTTCCTGCGCACCCGACGCGACCAGACGGTCTATCTGGGCGTCTTCATCACCGCGGACCCGCGGGCCCCCGCGAACCTGTCCGAACGGGGCGGTCAGTCACCGGCCCCCCCAAGGGACGTGGCGGTGCGGCAGGTCGCGCTGTTCTTCGATGCGGACCTGACACAGATGCTGTTCGACTACACGCCGATCCTGGCGGAACGGCAAGCGACCATCGCGGCGTTGCAGGCCGAGTTCGGGCGGCCGCATGCCACGGGCGACTCGATCGTCATGGCCATCGCCAAGGTAACGGGCGATACTGCTGCCCCCGGCAAGCTGGCCGATGCGGCCGCCGTCATGGCGCAGCAGTATCAGGAAGATCCCGAAGCCGTGCGCCGTCAGATGCAGGCGACGCTCGCCCGAACCAGTGATGGCGCACGCCAGCGGTTCGCGACCTCGTTGAACGTGCGGCCCTACGATCCGGCCCAGGGCGGCGTCCCCGTGTCGCGGATTTCCTTCGCATCACCATCGTTTTCAACCGACTACATGAACGCGAGCGTCCAGTTGTCGGTCTTTCCCGACCTGACCATCCTGCCAGTGGACGCCGCAACCGGGGCCCGCATTCAGGAAGCGGCCAACCGCAGCGGCATGGAGGTCGTGATCGAAGGCGATATCGTGCATGGAACGGTGCTGTCGCAGGACAACTTCCTGCGGGTCGAGGGAACAGTGACACCGCGCCGTGTCCTGGTCTTCTCGGGCCGTGGAAACCAGCCCGTCGCCACACGGGAACTTCTGGCCGACATCACCCTCCCCGAGGCGCCGTCTCTGCCGACAGCCCCCTTCGCGACCTTCGGCGGTGGCAACTAGGGCTGGACACCTGGCAGTTGATCCCCGGCTTTCTGCCATCACGGGTGGGACCTGTGCAGGTTCGTCTTGCGGGACGCAGTGGCCGTCGAATGGTCGGGACTATGGGCATCGGATGAACGCGGACAGCCGCTGCAACGCCGGTGGTCTGCGCTTAAGGGCGTCACGTCAAGCCGAAGTCTGAGCGCGCGCTGACGTCACCAAAGCGGCTGGCCGGTTGTGAGGGCCGCCCGGATGGGTGTCCGGGGGATACCTGTCAGGCCCAAACGACATCCGCTGCCCGGGTGGCTCACGCGGCTGATCCGGGCGGGGTGCTGCGTTCAAGCGGCACGCAGTCGAATGTCTGCAACGGACTCGGAGCGGCCAACGGCAGGAAGCATCTGCCAGAAGACGCCCGACTTGGACCCGACGCGTGTTGCCGTGTGCGAAGGCGAGCCCCATATTCGATCCATGCTTAAACTTACCCCGATCCTGATCGCGATCCTCTACGCCGTCGTGCTTTACCGGTTTTCCGTCTGGCGCACCGGCCGGGAACTGGATGCACGATCCACCGAGCTTCTGGACCCGGTGTTGCGCCACCACATGGACCGGATGGCCGCCGCGCTGGATCTGCCGCGCATCCGGGTCCATATCTACGAGATCGACCCGGTGAACGGGCTGGCCGCGCCCGACGGGCGCATCTTCATCACCCGCGGTTTCTACCGCAAGTATCGCGAAGGGCACGTCACGTCCGAGGAACTGGCCAGCGTCATCGCCCACGAACTGGGGCATGTCGCGCTGGGGCACACGCGGCGCCGGATGATCGACTTCTCGGGGCAGAATGCCATGCGCACGGCCCTCGCGCTGATCCTGTCGCGCTTCCTGCCGGGGATCGGAGTGCTGATCGCCAACGCGGTCGCGGCATTGCTTGCTGCCACCCTGTCGCGCGGCGACGAATACGAAGCCGATGCCTATGCCTCGGCCCTGCTGGTCAAGGCGGGGATCGGTACAGCGCCGCAGAAATCGCTGTTCCTGAAGCTGGAGGCGCTAACCGAATCGAACGCCGGAAATGCCCCGGCCTGGTTCCTGAGCCACCCCAAACCGGCCGAACGTGTTGCCGCAATTGAGGCGAACGAAGCGAAATGGGGTGGCGCAGTGGTGCCGCGCAAGTAAGGCGCGGTACGGCTCGGCAAATCGATCAGTCCTGCGGGATACGCAGCATCTGACCGGGGTAGATCTTGTCGGGATGCGACAGCATGGGCCGGTTTGCCTCGAAAATCTCGGTGTGGCGGGTCCCTTTGCCGAGGTGCTTCTCGGCGATCTTCCAGAGGGTATCGCCCTTCCTGACCTCGTGGAACAGGGGTTCCGGCGCCGGGTCGGGCGTGGTTATGCTCTCTTCGACCGCCGCGACGCCAGCCACGTTGCCAAGCGCGAGGATCACCTTTTCCTTGACCTCGGCACTAGGCGCGGCGCCCGACAGGACCACCTTGTCGCCCTCCACGGCAACGGTCACGCCTTCGGCCTCGAGCCCGAGGTCCTTCAATTCGGCCTCCAATTGATCGACAGGCGGCGCTTCGGCCGCTTCAGCCTTGCCGATGCCGACTGATTTGCCTGCGTTCTTCACGAAATTCCAAAGTCCCATCGGACCCTCCACCTGTTAGTCAATGCGGAGTGAATGGGCGATCTACGACGTTTCGGCAACCCTCAACGGGCTGCCATCGCCCTGCCCAGGCGCGGCAAGCCCGCCTTCTTCAGCAGAGCCCGCACGTCCCATGGCTGACCGGACAGCCTTTCGGCCTCGGCGTGCACCGCAGCGACAGCGGCGGAAACAGGCATCGGTTGCGCCAGCCACAGCGCCATCAGGAACTCGTCCGGGCCCTGACGCAGCAATCCTTCCTCGGCCAGAACGCCACGCGGAAAGTCGGAGGCATTGAACGTCACGACCACATCGGCGCCTCCGGCCACCGCAGCCGCCAATACATGCACGTCGTCCGGGTCGGGCAGCCACAGCCGCGCGGCCAACGCGTCAGGCGCCGCGACCTCGGCCCCGGGCCAGACGGCCCGCAGGGCGGCAATCTCGGCCCGGGCCTGCACCTCGGCCACGGGGCCAAGCTTGCGCGTGGCCCGCGCCCATTCCTCGAGGATACGCGTCGACCACAGGGGGGTGAACGCCCCCTGCCCCGCGACGCCGATCAGGATTTCCCGCAGGACAGTCGGGTAGAGGACACAGGCGTCCAGCAGCGCCTTCACGGGACCAGCCGGAAGAAGACCGCCTTCAGATACCCCGATTCCGCCAGTTGCGGCAGTTGCGGATGGTCAGGGCCAGCGAACCCGGTGTGCAGGATCTGCGCCCGCCGTCCGGCCTTGCCGATGCCACGCGCGCTGGCCGCGCGGAATTGCGCCAGATCGGCCGCGTGCGAGCACGAGCACAGGGCCAGGTATCCCCCCGGTGCCACCAGAGCCGCCGCCATCCGCGCCACCCGTTCATAGGCGCGCAGCCCCGCATCCAGCGCCTTGCGGCTGGGTGCGAATGCCGGCGGGTCGCAGATGACCAGGTCGAAGGCCGCCCCTTCGTCAGCCAGGGCTGCCAGCACGTCGAAGGCATCGCCCTGCCGGGTGGCAAAGCGGCCGCTGACCCCCGATGCCTCGGCGCCCCGTTGCGCGAGGGCAAGGGCCGGGGCGGACGCGTCCACCGCAAGGGCAGAGGCGGCGCCCCCCGCCAGGCAGGCCAGCGCAAAGCCCCCGACATGGGTGAAGACGTCGAGCACGCGCGCGCCCGATGCCAGTCCAGCCGCAAAGGCATGGTTCGGACGCTGATCGTAGAACAGCCCGGTTTTCTGCCCGCCCAGCAGGTCGGCCATGTAGATGGCGCCGTTCATGGACACCGGCACGGGATCCGAGACCTGCCCGCGCAGAACGACCGTTTCCTCGGGCAACCCTTCGGGGCCCCGGGCGCGGCCCATGCCATTCTTGACGACGGCCGTCACGCCAGTGACCTGCGCCAGTGCCTCGGCCAAAGTGTCGATCCGCGCCTCGGCCCAGGCCGCATTCGGCTGGATCACCGCGGCGTCGCCGAACCGGTCGATGACCACGCCCGGCAACCCGTCGGCCTCGGCATGGATCAGGCGGTAGAATGGCGCATCGAACAGCCGCTCGCGCAGGGCCAGCGCGTCGGACAGGCGCGCCGCAAGCCAGGTCCCGTCGATCCGCGCCCCTGGGTCGCGGTCCAGGACGCGCGCCGCAATACGCGAGCCGGGGTTCACCGTCACGAGGGCTAGGGGACGACGGTCGGCATCCTGAAGCACCGCCAGTCCCCCGGGCAGGATCGCGCGGGTGCGCCGGTCCATCACCAGTTCGTCGGCATAGACCCAAGGGTAGCCATGCCGGATGGCACGGGCCTCGGCCTTGGGCGTGAGGCGGATGGTGGGGCGCTCGAACAGGTCCATGGCCGCGGGCTTAGCGGTAAATCCGCGGTGCTGGAAGCAGGGGCTGCATGGTGCCCGCGGCCGGACTCGAACCGGCACGGCCAGAGGCCAAGGGATTTTAAGTCCCCGATGTCTACCATTCCATCACGCGGGCACAGCCCCCTGATAGCGGCGCCAGGGCGTCAGGGCCAGCGTACATCGGGCCGGGCCGGGCCGGTCGTCACCGCCGCAGTCGGGCAATGGGCTGGTCCAGGGCATACAGGATCAGCGCGCCGGTCTCGTCGATTCCGAAGCGGTCGGTGCGATCAAGGGCGTCGAAAACGCGGGCTTCGAGGCCCATTGCGGCATCCGGGCAAGCCATCTGTGTCGAAGCGATCGGGCCGAAACCTACGGTTTCGCCCGTCAGACCCAGCGCCCCCATGAACCTGTTGCAACCGCCCATACCGCTGACGCGCATGTCGCCGTCAATACGTAAGGTCGCAGTCGGGCCGTCGGGCACCCCTTGCCCGCCCAGGTCCTCGAACCGCCATTCGCCAATCAGCAGCGCCTCGGGCGCGCCGCCGCCGCCGGTCAGGATGGTGTCGCCGGTCATCACCGTCATCCTCCACGGATAGGGCATCCCCGTCATGGTGTCGAAGGCGGGCCCGTACTGGGCGAGCACCGCCAACGGCGGCTCGCCGCCGGAATACAGCCACCCGTCGGGCAAGGCGACTGGCGCAGACATCATCACATCACGCCCATAGGCGCCGTAGCCGCCAGTATAGCTGATGAAATCAGGGCCAATCTCGACCAGCCAGCCCGGCTCGTTTCCGCGCCCAGCAAGGGGAAAGCGCCCCGCCGGAAGCGTGGAGCAAGATAGCTCCACTCCACCAATCGAAACCATGGCCGTGTCCCCCTTCGACCAGACATAGCTGGCCGGGTTGCGCTGGTCGCCATAGCGCGCGCCGGAGGCGACGAGGTCCGCCACCAGGTCCACGGCCTCGCCCCCCCATCGCATCCGCGCGCCGCCTTCGGGGGTAAATCCGACCTCGACCACCACAAACCCGCAGTCCAGCGCCGATCCAAAGCCCGTCTGCGTGAACGGAAAGGTGCGCAGCATGCCGAAATCCACAGCCTCCGCGCCGACGGGCACGACCTGCGTGGGCGCATAGCGGAACAGCAAGCCGTCGTGCTCCAGTCCGGCGCTTACGATCAGGTCCGTCTGGAAGTCCACGGTCGGCACCAGCACGGAAAACGCGGCCGGTACTCCCTCGGCGGGGAATGTATCGCGGACAAGCACCCCGCCATCGGTCGCCCGCACCTCGATGGCAACCTGGGCGCCTTCGGGCAGAGCGATCCGCTCGAGATAGGTCAGGCTGCCGGTCAGAACGCGGTCGGCCAGAACCGGCCCAGGGGCGAACACGGCGAGGGACAGACAGATGGGGCGCAGCATCAGGGTCTCCTTTATTCCGCGGGCTAACGGTGATTTGGCGATTCGTCGTCCCATGCGGTTGCGCGATGGGCAAAGGTTCACGCACCTCGATCCTTCACCGCCTGCATGGCGACATAGGTCGAGGTATGCGCCACATGCGGCAGCCCGCTGATGGCCTGCCCCAGGAATTGCCGGTAGGCGGCCATGTTCCGGGTGCGGACCTTGAGAAGATAGTCGAAGCTGCCCGCGATCATGTGGCATTCCTCGACTTCCGGCAGGGCCATGACGGCCGTGTTGAAGGCGGCAAGTGCGGATTCGCGTGTGTCGGACAGCCGCACCTCGACGAAGGCCACATGATCCAGCCCCAGGCGCACGGGGTCGAGCAGGGCGCGGTAGCCGCGGATCACGCCCGCGCGTTCAAGGCGGCGAACCCGCGCCTGGGTCGGCGACTTGGTCAGGCCGATACGCGTCGCGATCTCGGCCACGGACATCCGTCCCTCCGCGGCAAGAAGCGCAAGGATGCGGCGGTCGAAGTCGTCCAGATCGGGCGTATCGGCAGGTGATGTCATTGCCTCGGCAGGCTAGAACGGGCGCTTCGCCTGTCAATGCACAAAGATCGGGCCGAACGACTGGGCCACAGAGGCTATGATCCCGGCAAGATGGAGAGTCCCATGGCCGACACCACCCACTGCCCCGACGACCTTCGCACCCGGATCGACGAAGGCACCTACCTGCCCGAGGACGGGCTGGTCGATGCGCTGCGCACATCTGCGGCGCTGTCCCCCGCTGATCGTGCGGCAATCGATGCGGCGACGCTCGACCTGGTCAGCGCCATCCGCAAGGGCGCCAGACCCGGCATGATGGAGGTCTTCCTGGCCGAGTACGGGCTGTCCACGGACGAGGGCGTGGCGCTGATGTGTCTGGCCGAGGCGCTGCTGCGCGTCCCTGATTCCGCGACGATCGACGCGTTGATCGAGGACAAGATTGCACCGTCCGACTGGGGGCGGCATCTGGGGCAATCGGCGTCGCCCCTGGTCAACGCCTCGACCTGGGCCCTGATGCTGACCGGGCGGGTGCTGGACGACAGCCCACCCGGCGTTGCGG
The DNA here is from genome assembly GCA_964473055.1 of uncultured Rhodobacterales bacterium. Classification (GTDB taxonomy): domain Bacteria; phylum Pseudomonadota; class Alphaproteobacteria; order Rhodobacterales; family Rhodobacteraceae; genus UBA996. Next base: position 8,542 of record CAYYOE010000082.1, read on the forward strand.
GGCGTCTGCGCGCAGCAGTGAAGCGCCTCGGCGAACCCGTGATCCGCGCGGCCGTGGCGCGGGCGATGAAAGAAATGGGCCGTCAGTTCGTTCTGGGCGAAGATATCACCGCCGCAATGGTCCGCGCGAAGGCCCGCGAGGCGCAGGACTGCACCTTCAGCTACGACATGCTGGGCGAGGCCGCGCGCACCGCAGCCGACGCGCAGCGCTACAGGGAGGCCTATACCGGGGCCATCGCGGCCATCTCCGCCGCAGCGTCGCGGGTCGATATCCGTGACAACCCCGGCATCTCGATCAAGCTGTCGGCGCTGCACCCCCGGTATGAACTCGCGCAGCACGACCGCGTGATGGACGAACTTGTGCCCCGCGTGCGGGATCTGGCCGCGCTGGCCGCCAATGCCCGGATCGGGTTCAATATCGACGCAGAAGAGGCGGACCGGCTTGGCTTGTCCCTGGACGTGATCGAGGCGGTCCTCGCCGACCCGGGGCTGGCGGGATGGGACGGTTTCGGCGTGGTCGTCCAGGCCTACGGACGGCGGGCCATGCCGGTGATCGACTGGCTGGACGCCCTGGCGACACGCCAGAACCGCCGGTTGATGGTCCGATTGGTCAAGGGCGCCTACTGGGACACCGAGGTAAAGCGCGCCCAGGTCGCAGGGCTGCCCGAATACCCGGTGTTCACCCGCAAGGAAGCCACCGACATCAGCTATCTCGCCTGCGCGCGTCGGCTGTTCGAGGCCGACCTGCTCTATCCGCAGTTTGCCACCCACAACGCCCATACGGTCGCCGGGGTGCTGCACATGGCCGGGCCGCGCCGTGACTGGGAATTCCAGCGTCTGCACGGCATGGGCGAAGGCCTTCACGACCTGGTCCGCGAGCAGCAAGGCACCCGGCTGCGAATCTATGCGCCTGTCGGCGCCCATCGTGACCTGCTGGCCTATCTGGTGCGACGGCTTCTGGAAAACGGTGCGAACTCGTCCTTCGTGAACCGGATCGTCGATACCAGGATTCCGCCCGAAAATGTCGCAACCGATCCGTTCGCGGACCTGCCCCCGACGCTGATCCCGCAAGGGACACAGATCTTTGCGCCCCACCGTGCGAACGCGCGCGGCTGGGACCTGACCGACAAGCCGATGCTGAACGAGCTGGACGCTGCGCGAACGCCCTACCGGCACCACAGCTTCGCGGCCTTTCCCGTCATCGCCCGAACCACGGCACCCGGCCCGATGCAGGAGATCCGCAACCCCGCCGATCCGCGCGATCTCGTGGGGCACGTCAGCCCTGCGACCGAGGCGAGCGTGGGCATGACCCTGACGGCAGCGGCGCCCTGGGACGCGGATGCAACGACGCGCGCGGCGGTTCTGACCCGCGCGGCCGAGGCGATGGAAGACGACCACGGCGCGATTTTCGCGCTTCTTGCGCGCGAGGCGGGCAAAACACTGCCCGATGCCGTAGGCGAGTTGCGCGAGGCGGCCGATTTCCTGCGATACTATGCCGCCGAAGCACCCCGGCTGGAGGCGCCCGCCCGAGGGACGATCGCCTGCATCAGCCCCTGGAACTTTCCTCTGGCGATATTCGTCGGACAGGTCGCGGCGGCCCTTGCTGCCGGAAACGCGGTTGTGGCCAAGCCCGCCGAGCAAACGCCCCTGGTCGCCCACCGCGCAGTCGAAGCCCTGCTGCGCGCGGGCGTGCCACGCAGCGCGCTGCAATGCCTGCCCGGAAACGGGGCCACCGTGGGCGCGGCGCTGACGTCCGATCCGCGCGTGGCCGGCGTGGTCTTTACCGGCTCGACCGCCACCGCCCGCGCGATTCGCCGCACGATGGCCGATCACCTGCCCCCAGAGGCGCCGCTGATCGCCGAGACAGGCGGCCTGAATGCCATGGTCGTGGATTCCACCGCCCTGCCGGAACAGGCGGTGCGCGACATCCTTGCCTCAGCCTTCCAGTCCGCCGGCCAGCGCTGTTCGGCGCTGCGGATGCTCTACCTGCAACGGGACGTGGCGCCCCGGATCCTCGAAATGCTGGCAGGGGCGATGGACGAGATGCGCGCGGGCGACCCGTGGGATATTTCGACGGATATCGGCCCGCTGATCGACGCCGACGCGCGGGCTGGCGTGGCTGGGCATGTGGCGACCGCGCAGGCACAGGGCCGCGTGATCCATCAGCTTGCCGACGTCGGGCCAGGACAGTTCTTTCCTCCGACCGTCCTTCGCGTGTCCGGGATCGGGGATCTGCAGACCGAGGTCTTCGGGCCGGTGCTGCATGTGGCGACCTTTGCCGCCGACGATCTACAACAGGTCATCAATGATTTGAATTCATGTGGTTACGGCCTGACTTTCGGGTTGCATACACGGATCGATTCGCGGGTGCAGGCTGTCGCAGATGCGGTGCGCGTCGGGAATACCTACGTCAACCGAAACCAGATCGGCGCAGTCGTGGGCAGCCAGCCCTTCGGCGGTGAAGGGCTGTCCGGCACGGGGCCCAAGGCGGGTGGACCGCATTACCTGAAGCGGCTGACCACCGACCTGGCTGTCAGGTTCCCGACGCCGCCCGACGTGCTGCCACCCGCAACGGCCGCGGACGTTTCAGCCGCGCTTGCCTCTCTCGTTGCCGCGGAACGAGCCGTGGAAACCCACGACCTGCCCGGCCCGACAGGCGAGTTGAACCGCCTCAGTCTCTGGCCACGCGCGCCGTTCCTTTGCCTGGGACCGGGACAAGACGCTGCGGACCGGCAGGCCATGGCGGTGCGGGGCGCGGGCGGTCTTGCCGTGACCTGTCCCGGAGGGATCGAAACCTCTGCCCTGGCGTCGCTGTCGGGGTTCGGGGGCCTAGTGTGGTGGGGCGATGCTGCAACCGCCCGGCACCTCGCGCAGACCTTGGCCGGACGGGATGGGCCCATCCTGCCCCTCATCGTCACCGACATTGCACCGCACATGGTGCTGGTGGAGCGCCACCTCTGCGTCGACACGACCGCGTCCGGCGGCAACGTCGCGCTGCTGTCCGAGGTGTCTGGCCTCACGCCCGCTTGACGCCTGCTCATCCATCGGTTCTTTCGGGCTCATGTTTCCGATCCGCGACCATAATCCGTCCGAGATCACGCCCTGGGTGACCTGGAT
>CAYYOE010000083.1:0-11592 GCA_964473055.1 uncultured Rhodobacterales bacterium
GCCCAGATGTACAGGAAGATCAGCGCCCAGAAGTGCACGATCGACAGCTTGTAGCTGTAGACCGGGCGACCGGCCTGTTTTGGCACGAAGTAGTACATCATGCCCAGGAACCCTGCCGTCAGGAAAAAGCCCACGGCGTTGTGGCCGTACCACCACTGCACCATGGCGTCCTGCACGCCCGAGAACACCTGCACCGACTTGGATCCCCAGATCGACACAGGGATCGACAGGTTGTTGACCACATGCAGCATGGCCACAGTGACGATGAAGGACAAAAGGAACCAGTTCGCCACATAGATGTGCGGTTCCTTGCGACGGATCAGCGTGCCGAGGAAGACGGCCAGGAACACCAGCCAGACGACAGTCAGCCACAGGTCGATGTACCATTCCGGCTCGGCGTATTCCTTCGACTGGGTGGACCCCAGCAGATAGCCTGTAGCGGCCAGCACGATGAACAACTGGTAGCCCCAGAATACGAACCATGCCGAATTGCCGCCCCACAGCCGCGCCGCCGACGTGCGCTGCACGATGTAGAAGGACGAAGCGATCAGGGCGTTGCCGCCGAAGGCGAAGATCACCGCCGAAGTGTGCAGCGGGCGCAGGCGCCCGAAGTTCGTGAAGGGCTGGCCCCACTCGAAGTTCAGCTGCGGAAAGGCCAGCTGGAGGGCGATGACCACCCCGACGAGAAAGCCCACGACACCCCAGAGGGCCGTGGCGATCACCCCCGCCCGGATCACGTCGTCCATGTACTCGCCCTGAAGACCGGGCTGGACAGGTTCGTCCGTGCGGCGCAGCGTCCACAGGAATAGCCCGCCTGCGACGAGCATGATCAGAATAGCGTGGACCATATAGGCCAGATCGCGTGCGTAGTTCGCCGCAATCGCGGCAAACAGCGTGATCAGGCCCAGCACCACTAATTTCAGGTAATTGGCCATCAGGTGTCCCTTCGTCCTGCCCATCCCGGCGGTATGTGTCCGCCGTCGCCGGGCACTGTTCGGCAAGGTCCGTGTCTCACGCCGCCGCGATCACGCCCTTGATCCATGTCAATGGTCGCGGTCAGATCCGTTGACGTGGGTCAAGGCGGGGCGCGGCAGGGCGCCGCAGTATGAACGCGTTGCGGCAGACGGATCATACCGGAGGACCGACCATGAGCTTCAAGACAATCACGACCATCCTGACCGACGGCGCGGCCGACTGGAACGCGCTCGACGCGGGGCTGGCGCTGGCGCGCGCCGAAAAGGCGCACCTGTCCGTCATCGCCCTGGGAATCGACCGCTCGATGCCCGCGCACTACTATGCGGGTGCCCATGCGGTGATGATCGAGGCGAACTTCGCCGATGCGCAGAAGGAGGCAGCCAAGCTGGCCGATGGCGCAGAAAAGCGCCTTGGGACCGAGGAGGTGCCCTATACGGTCGAGCCGATGACGGCGCAGATCGCGACGATTGCGCCCTACATCGGGCAAGCGGTGCGGTTCTCGGACCTCGTCGTGCTGGGGCGGCCCTACGACACCGACAAGGGGTCCGAGGCCGAGGCGGTCGTCGAGGCGGCGCTGTTCGGCGCGGGTGTGCCGGTGATGGTGGTTCCGGGAGCGGCGCTGCCGGCCAAGTTCGGTCGTGTGGTCGTCGCCTGGAACGAAAGCGATGCGGCGTTGCGCGCCGTGCGGGCCGCGCTACCGGTTCTCAAGCAGGCCGAACTGGCCGACATCGTTGTGATCGACCCGCCCGTGCGGGGGCCGGAACGGTCCGACCCTGGCGGCGAACTCAGCCAGATGCTGGCCCGCCACGGTGTCCGTGCCGAGGTCAACGTGCTGGCCCGCACCATGCCCCGCGTGTCGGATGTCCTGATGCGCCATGCGCGCGACAAGGCCGCCGACCTGATCGTGATGGGTGCCTACGGCAAGTCCCGGTTCCGCGAGGCGATCTTCGGGGGGGCCACGCGGCACATGCTGGAATCCGCCGATCTGCCGGTTCTCATGAAGCACTGACGTCGGCGGCCCCGGATCGACGCGATCAGACGCGTGGCGGAAATCGTCGCGCGTCTGTCCCTCATCCCTGCCGAGGTAGTCCCGTAGGTGAGGGCGCAACGCCCTGCACGATTCGGGTCACACCAGGATGCCGCCGTCGGTATCGTCGCCGGTCTCGTCCAGCAGCGCCTCGAAGTCCGGCACCACCACGCGCCGCGTGCTCTCCAGCCGGATGATGCCGTCCTTCTTCAGCGCCGAGATCTGGCGGCTGACCGTTTCCAGGGTCAGACCCAGATAGTCTGCCATCGCCTCGCGCGTCAGCGGCAGGTCGAATGTGGCGCCGTCGCGCAGCTTGGCCTTGTGCAGCACCGCTTCGCGCCGGGCGATGATCGCCAGAAGCGAAGCGATCTTCTCGCGCGCGGTCTTGCGGCCCAGGACCAGCATCCATTCCCGCGCCGCGTCCAGTTCGTCCAGCGTCATTTCCAGCAGTCGATGGCCGATATGCGGGGTAGAGGCCAGAAGCCGCTCGAACGGTTTGCGCCGGAAGCAGCACACCGTCAGGTCCGACACCGCCGTCACGTCATAGGGTGCCAGTTCGCGACCTGGTCGCCCGACGAAATCCGACGGCAGCAGAAGGCCCACCATCTGCGTGCGCCCGTCCTCCATCGTCTGGCTGAGGGTGGCAACACCCGACACGACCGAAGCCACGAATTCCATCCGGTCGCCCGCCCAGATTACCGGCTGGCCCGCCTGGAAGCTGCGGTAGTACTTGATTTCGTCGAGAAGCCGCAACTCGTCGGGTTCGCAGCGGGCGCAGACGGCCCGATGCCGGATCGGACACTCCGAGCAGTCCTTTGGTGTGAGGTCAGGAAGATGGAGGACACCTGGTGCAGACATTTGATCCGGATCAAGGCAACTGGATTTTTCGATGTCAGGCTACGCGTATCATGACTGTCACGCAACTCAGACATCTCGGCCTTTTCGACGCACGTGTGCCCCGGTACACGAGCTATCCGACATCGCCGCAATTCTCATCCGATATCGGGCCACAGGACGTGCAGGGATGGCTTGCCGCCCTGCCCCAGGGCGCACGGATATCGCTGTACATCCATGTGCCGTTCTGCCGCCGATTGTGCTGGTTCTGCGCCTGCCGAACGCAGGGGACGACCACGGCAGGGCCGGTGGCGGCCTATGTCGAGACACTGAAGGCGGAGCTGCGGCTGATCGCCAGGTCGCTGCCCGCCGGTGTCACGCTGGGACAGTTGCACTGGGGCGGGGGCACGCCCACGCTGATGGACGCATCCCTGATCGGTGATCTGTCCGAGGCTATTGCCGAGGTGGTGCCTCTGGGCGAGGGAGCCGAGTTCTCGGTCGAGATCGACCCCAACGAAATCGACGGGGCGCGGCTTGATGCGCTGATGGCGGCGGGAATGACCCGCGCGTCGATCGGGGTGCAGGATTTCGACCCGGACATCCAGGCCACGATCGGGCGTGACCAGTCCTTCGAGGTGACGAAAGCTGCGGTGGACGCGTTGCGGGCGCGGGGCATCCGCAGCCTGAACGTCGATCTGCTCTATGGCCTGCCGCACCAGACCGGCGCGCGAATCACGTCGAGCGTCGAGAAGGTGCTGTCGCTCTTGCCCGACCGTGTTGCCTTGTATGGCTATGCGCATGTGCCCTGGATGGCCAAGCGTCAGGCGCTGATCCCGACCGAGGCGTTGCCGACGCCCGAAGCGCGGCTGCGCCTGTTCGATACTGCGCGCAAACTGTTCGTATGGGACGGATTCGACGAGGTGGGCATCGACCATTTCGCCCGCCCGACCGACAGCATGGCGATCGCGGCGCGCGATGGCACGCTGCGGCGGAATTTCCAGGGCTATACGGTCGATCCCGAACCGACGCTGATCGGCGTCGGCGCCTCGGCCATTTCGCGCTACCGTCAGGGCTATGCCCAGAACGCGCCGGCGACGTCGGTATACCAGGGGGCGGTGCGCGACGGGCGGCTTGCCACCGAACGTGGGCACGCCTTTGGCGGCGAGGACATGATCCGCGGGCGCATCATCGAGGAACTGATGTGCCAGTTCCGGGCCGACCTGCCCGCGCTGGCCGCCGAATGCGGGGTTGACCCTGCATCGGTCGTCGAGATGGCCGACGGGTTGACGCAGACCTTTCCCGGAATGGTCTGGTTCAACGACGGGGTGGTGGCAATTCCTGAACCCGGGCGCCCGTTGACGCGGATGATTGCCCGCTGGTTCGATGCCTATGCGATGGCCGCCACGGGTCACAGCCCTGCGGTCTGATGCAAGCGCCACTGCCGCCCCAGCGGTCTTCTGCACGGGATCGACCTGCGCCTCAGCGCCAGTCGAAAAACCCGGTGCCCGCCCGCGCCAGCAGCCCTGCGGCCAGGGCGCGGCCCATTTCGGGCCCGTCTTCGACCGCGCCCCGCGCCTCGTCCGCCAGGGCCTCGGACCCGTCCACGCGCAGAATCTCGCCCCTCAGGCGGATCGATCCGCCGTCCAGTTCGGCCAGCCCGGCGATCGGGGTCTCGCAACTGCCATCTAGCGCGGCAAGGAAGGCACGCTCGGCGTTCAAGCGCTGGCCGGTCGGGCCGTGATGGATCGCCTCCAGCAGCGTCGCGGTGCGGGCGTCGTCCGAGCGCCGTTCGATCCCGATTGCACCCTGCGCGACGGCGGGCAGCATCGCGTCGGTCGCGACCGGTTGCCGTGGCACGTCGGCAGCGCCGAGACGATTCAGCCCGGCCATCGCAAGGAACGTGGCCTGGGCCACTCCATCGGCCAGTTTCTTCAACCGCGTCTGCACGTTACCGCGAAACTCGACCACATTCAGGTCTGGACGCCGGTATTTCAGTTGCGCCCGTCGCCGCAGCGACGACGACCCCACCACCGCGCCGTCGGGCAGGGCCTCGAAACCCGACCCGTCCAGCGCCACGAAAGCATCGCGCACATCCTCGCGCGGCAAGTAGCAATCGAGCACGAGTCCACCCGGCTGTACCGTCGGCATGTCCTTCATCGAATGCACCGCAATATCGATCTGGCCCGCCAGCAGAGCCTCTTCGATTTCGCGGGTGAACAGGCCCTTGCCGCCGATCTCCTTCAGTGGCCTGTCCAGGATCTGGTCTCCGGTCACCTTGATCACAACGATTTCGAACGCCACTTCGGGAAGGGCGAAGGCTGCCGCCAGCCGCGCACGGGTCTCGTGCGCCTGGGCCAGCGCCAGGGGCGAGCCGCGGGTGCCGATGCGCAGCGGGGTACGGGGGGTGGGCAAGGAACTGTTCATGTCGCCGGGATATCGCGGTGCCGGAGCCGTTACAACTGCACCCGAAACCGGGGCCTGCCGGGGGGCTGTCTCGGCAGGTGGCAGGGACGTTTGGCACGGTCAATCTGTCGCGGCCCGTGCCGGCGGGCGAGAAGTCGAAGTGTCCAGGGCCATTTCCTGCATTTCGGCCCCTTCCCCCCTGTTTCGTGCGGATGGCAGGCGGCCTACATCGGATTTTGGGGCGGGGCGCTTCGGGCCCGTGCCGTCTGGAGGCTAGTGAACTTGGGAGGTGATGATGTTGGGATCGGTTGACGAAAACCAGGGTGCGCATACGGAAAACCACCGTGAGGGTTCCGGGGACGAAGGCAGTTCCGCGCGTGGGGCGAGGTCCGGGGCGACCAAGGCCCTGGCGCCAACAGGATCCCGGGTCGCGTTCGTCACACGCAACGCCTGTCCAACCTGCGGAAGCGTGGCGTCCGTTGACGTCTGGTCCGGCCGGTTCGACGACCCCGATGTCCGCCAGCACATGACCTCGTTCCACTATAGCGGCGGCTGGGCAGATGCGTTGACCGGCGCCGACTTTGCGCTGGCCCGGTGCACAGGCTGCGGAATGCTGTGGCATCGGAAGGTCATCGCCCCGGAGTGGGTGCCGGTCGTCTATGGCGAGTGGGCGGACGCAGCCCAGGCAGCCCGCTTCGAGGCTGCCCATGTGGATGTGCAGCACAACCTGCTAGACCGCGGGGTTCAGCGTATCAAGCTGGTGTTGCGGATCGCCCATCTTCTGGGCGATCTTGCCCGCCCGCCGCGGTTGCTGGATTTCGGATGCGGCGACGGGACGCTTCTGTTGACTGCGCAGGGACTCGGCATGGATGTCGGTGGTATTGATGTCAGCGCCTCGCGGTCAGCGTCGCTGGCCGCGTCCGGCGTGCCGGTCTGGCCGGACCTTGCCGCCCGGGACGAGGATCGTGCCGCGCCCGCGGACGCGGTCGTGCTGTCCCAGGTGCTCGAGCATCTGGCTGACCCCCTCGGGCTGCTTCGGGCGCTGCACGCGCGCATGGCGCCGGGGAGTGTCTTGTTTGCGGCCGTGCCGGACTGTACGGGCATCACCGTTCCCGACGACTTCGACAGCTTCCACAAGGTCGCCCCGATCGAGCACATGAACGGCTTCACCCCGGCAACCCTGACGGCGATCTGTCGACGTGCAGGGTTCGCGCCCATTCAACGCCCGACGGCCATCGTGACGACACGACCGCGCCGCGCCCTGCGGTCGGCGGTGAACTGGGTCTGGGACCCGAAATCGACCGATCAGTTCTTCCGCCGCGCCGAGGCGTAGTCGGCGGCTGGATCGTCCACCGAAAATCGGTGGGTTCCCTTGACAAGCCGAGGATGACTTGGGACGGGGTCTTCGACCTGCGAGGAGGCCAGACCATGACTGACGCCCTGCCCACCAAGCGATTGATGCGCGCGCTGGCGGGCGAGACCCTGGCTGTGCCACCGGTCTGGCTGATGCGGCAGGCGGGGCGCTACCTGCCCGAATACCGCGCGACACGGGCGCAGGCGGGCGATTTCCTGAAGCTCTGCTACACGCCTGATCTTGCCGCCGAGGTCACGCTGCAGCCGATCCGCCGGTTCGGGTTCGACGCCGCGATCCTGTTCGCCGACATCCTGCTGGTGCCGCAGGCGCTGGGTGCCGATCTGTGGTTCGAGACGGGCGAGGGGCCACGGCTGTCCACCATCACGACCGTGGACGACATGGCGCGGCTGAAGCCCGCTGATGCAATCCACGATCACTTGGCGCCAGTCTATGAAACCGTGCGGATCCTCGCGCGCGAATTGCCGTCTGATGTGGCTCTGATCGGGTTCGCGGGTGCGCCGTGGACGGTCGCCACCTACATGATCGCTGGGCGCGGAACGCCCGACCAGGGCCCCGCGCATGCCCTTATCGCCGCCGACCGCCCGCTGTTCGAGGCGCTTCTGGCACGGATCACAGAGGCGACGATCGGCTACCTGTCCGCCCAGATCGACGCGGGGGCCGAGACGGTGAAACTGTTCGACAGCTGGGCCGGGTCGTTGCAGGGCGACGATTTCGACGCCTATGCCGTGCGCCCCGCCCGCGCGATCATTGCGGCGCTGAAGGCGCGGCATCCGCATGTCCCGATCATCGCCTTCCCGCGCGAGGCCGGCCCCCGCTATCAGGGATTTGCCCATGCGACAGGGGCGGATTGCGTGGCGCTGGACAATTCGGTCGATCCGGTCTGGGCCGCGGCGCATGTGCAGGTGGATGGCTGCGTGCAGGGCAATCTTGCGCCCGGGCTGATGGTGACGGGGGGCGAGGAACTGGAACGCGAGGCCCGCCGCATCGTTGCGGCCTTTGCCAATGGCCCGCACATCTTCAACCTTGGTCACGGCATCACGCCGGACGCCGACCCTGAAAACGTGCATCGACTGCTTGCCGCGATCCGGGGCTGATCCGCGCCATTTTTCAGCCCGGTTCGCGTGGCACTCCGTATGCGCGGCACGGGGTCGCGCGGAGGTGAGTGGTGCGGCTGTTGGTTCGGATCCTGTTCAGGCTGGCACTGCCCGTCCTGATGCTGGGCGGGTATGCCGTCCTGCGGCCGGGTGATAGTCTGGGCCCGATTGCGGCCATGCTGCCGACCACCGGATCGGACGGGTCGGTTCAGGTCGACCCGCAGGCCGAGGCAGATGGAATCGCACTGGCCCTGCGCCTTATGGCAGAGCGATTGCGCGATGGTGCAGGGACTGGTGCGACCGGCGAGTCGCCGTCTCCGACGGCGGCATTCCAGCGCCCGCCCCAGGCCGATGTGCCACGTGTCCTGAACGGTGGCGGCGCGGGGCATTTTCAGCGGCCCCCTCCGGCGCGGTGACAGGCTTCCGGCGCAGGGCGGCTGTTTCACACTTCCGCCCTCATTGCGCCCGCGTTCCGACCCTATCGCATGCATTTTTGCGCCCTGCGGAAACAGTGGGGGTGACGGGCGATGACGCCGATACAGCTTGGCCTGGCCTTTGCGGGGCTGTTGGGCGCGGTCTTCTTCCTGTCGGACTTCAAGATCGAGGCGCCGTCGCTGCCCAAGGGGTCGATGGCGTCGATGGACACGGGCGCGCGGCGCGACACCACGAATCCTGCCGACCTGATCCGCACGGACTTCTACGGCGACCGCGTGACCTCGCCCGGCGTGGCGGGGCAGGGGCGCGACGTGCACCTGATCTCGGCGCTGCTGGACGGGGGCGGTCCCCGCGCGTCCGAACGCCCCGCCGCGCTGGTCGCACAACCGGCGGTCGCGGGCTGTGCGCCCCGGCGCCCGGCGGAGGACGAGGTCATCGTCTCGGTCCAGGCTGCCGAGGGCGGGATCGAGGCGCCGCTCTGGCTGACCTCGGCCGAGGACCTTGCGCGCGAGACGCGCTATTGGGTCGGGCAGAAGGCCATCCGCAGCGCTTTCGCCGGTACGGTCCCCGACAAGCCGATGCAGGCCGCCCGCCGCATCGACGTGATCCTGACCGAGACGGAGGGGCCGGTGTATCTGGTGCTCCAAACCGTCGATCCGCGCACTGTCTGGCACGTGGTCGCAGCCCCTGGTGTGCGCCTGGCCCATGTGGCGGCGGTGGGGCCTGCGGGCATCGGCGTCAGCCTGCCCGCTCCGGCAGCGCCCGTCGAATTCGTGCAGGACTGCGCCCCGCGTCCTGCCCGCGAACCCGCACGGCACTGGGACCTGTTCTCGCGTATCGGCAGCGACCCGAGCCATGAGGCGAAGGCGCGCGGCTGGTTCGCCGACTACGATCGCTGGTTCCGCGGCGCCTTCGGTATCGGGGTCGAGGCGGTGACGGTTGGCGGGTTCGCCGCCGACCATGTGCTGGCCGGGCCAGTGCCTGCGGAACCCGTCGCGTACCGGCCGTTCCAGGGCGCCAGCGTGATCCACGGGCCGGTGGACCACGCCTTTGCCGGGTCCGAACCCGAGGCGCGGCACCACTTCGGCACCCTGCAAGCCGCACTGGCGGCCGCGGCCGCGGGCGGCAGTCTGGAAATGATCGTGCCGCCGGTGATGGAGCGTGTCGCCGCCCTGCCCGGCGCAGAAGCGGAGACGCAGCCATGATGCGCGCGATCATCGGGGTGGCGGTGCTGCTTGCAGTCGGCGTGCCGACTGTCCTGGCCAGCCTCTGGGCCCTCGGCATGCAGGACCGGGTCGAGGAAGTGATGGGCGGACCGCAGACGGTGCCATCGGGCCTGGCCGGGGCGGGACGCGCGGTAAACGACTGGGTGGCAGACGCGCGCGAGGGGCGGCTGGCCGTGGCGCTGTTCGATCCTGTGACAATCACTGACGAACGCTATGTCGCCTGGGAACGCAGTGACGTGACGGTTGCCGATGTTCTGGCACCCGGCGAGACCGCGCCCGAAGGGCGCGAGGCACAACAGCTCTGGGTCACGGCGCGGGGGCTGGCGCTGGCGCAGGCCGATGGTTGCCCGAAGGTGCTCGAGACCATCGCCACACGCTGTTCCGCCGGGCGGCTGGAGATCCGCCGCAACGAGGACGGAACCTTCCGCGTGAAGGCGCGTCTGGGCTTTGCGCCCATCGACGATCCGGGCCCCGTGCCCGCGCAGGGCCGTGGCGTGGACCTGCACGACGAACGGCTGCGCTTGCCCGTGCAAGGCGCCTTGCGCGTCCCAGTGGGTCAGATCGACGCCGCCGAGCGCCAGTTGCTCGACGCCGCGCAGGACGCCTGCCGCAACCTGCGCGCGGACACGGGCACCTGTGTAATCCGGTCGGTGCTGTTCGGGCAGGTCGGGCGGGGCGAGACGCGCGATATCTCGGCTGTGGTGACCCTGTCCCGTCTGGTGGGCCCGGGGGATTCGCGCGAGGCTTCGGTGGCGGGTCCGGGTGACGCCCGGCAGGCCGCACTGGATGCGGACGATGCAACACCAACGCCCGTCGCCGAAGCCGCGGCCGCAGGCGGCATCTTCGCGACGCTGAAGGGCCTCCTGGGCGGTGGAGGCAGCGCGCGCAGCGGATCGGGCGAGGCGCCGCGCGTCCTGCAAGGCGGTGCGGCTCGGAACACCCGCAACACCATCGCGGTCAGCCGCTAGTCGGTCAGCCCGCGATCCCGCCGGTCAGCGTCGGCATGTCCAGCGCCGAGAACCCGTAGTGGCGCAGCCAGCGCAGGTCGCTGTCGAAGAAGGCGCGCAGGTCGGGGATGCCGTACTTCAGCATGGCGATCCGGTCGATCCCCATGCCGAAGGCAAAGCCCTGATACCGCGTCGGGTCGATCCCGCCCGCCGCCAGCACCTTGGGGTGCACCATGCCGGACCCCAGGATTTCCAGCCAGCTGTCGCCCTCGCCGACCTTCAGTTGTCCGCCCTCCCAGGAACAGCGGATGTCCACCTCGGCGGATGGCTCGGTGAACGGGAAGTGCGAGGCGCGGAACCGCAGGTCCACGTCGTCGACCCCGAAGTAGGCCTTCACGAATTCTTCCAGCACCCATTTCAGGTTCGCCATGGAGATGTCGGTGTCGATCGCCAGCCCCTCGATCTGGTGGAACATGGGCGTGTGGGTCTGGTCGTAGTCGGCGCGGTAGACGCCCCCCGGCGCGATGATCCGCAGGGGCGCGCCCATCGCCTCCATCGCACGGATCTGCACGGGGCTGGTGTGGGTGCGCAGCACGTTCGGCGGGCGGTTATCGCCGGCTGCCCGCTTCATGTAGAACGTATCCATCTCGGCCCGCGCCGGATGGTGCCCGGGGATGTTCAGCGCGTCGAAATTGTACCAGTCGCTGTCGATCCGCGGGCCTTCGGCCACGCTGAACCCCATGTCGGCGAAGATCGCCGTCACTTCCTCGGTGACGCGCGACACCGGATGGATCGTGCCCTGCCGCCGCGGACGGCCCGGCAGCGACAGGTCCAGCCATTCCGACGCCAGCCGTTCCTCCAGCGCCGCATCGGCCAGCGCGGCCTTCTTGGCGGCCAGGGCGCTGGTCAGTTCATCCTTCAGTGCGTTCAGCGCCGGGCCCGCGACTTGCCGTTCCTCGGGTGACATGCCGCCCAACTCGCGCATCCGAAGCGACACCTCGCCCTTCTTGCCAAGGGCCGCCACGCGCACGTCCTCCAGCGCGGATTCGTCCCCGGCAGCGGCCACGAGGGCGAGGTATTTCTGGCGCAGGTCGTCCATCGGTGGGCTCCGTCAGGGCCGGGAGGCGGGGCAGGATACAGCCAGCGCGGGTTAGCGGGCGGCCCCGGCGATTGCAAGCTGCCGGGGCCGCCGCCGCGCCTACAGAAGCCCGCGCCCGGCGAGGTTGGCCATCAGCGCGCGTGTGCCGAAGGTCCATTCCGGGGCCTCGGTCGACAG
>CAYYOE010000084.1:0-11406 GCA_964473055.1 uncultured Rhodobacterales bacterium
GGTGCGCCATATGGGACGGCTGGCGCGTCTGCCGCTGGCGGCCCGACGGGGCACCCGACATGTCGATCGACCTGCCGGTTCCGCGCCCCAGCAGCATCGCCTTCGGCGGCAACGACCTTCGCACCATGTACATCACCAGCGCGCGCACGCGCCTGCCCGCCTCGACCCTTGCCGAGGCGCCACTTTCGGGCGGGCTCTTTGCCTGCAAGACCGAGTTCGCGGGTACGCCCGTGCGGCTCTTCGGAGACGCCCATGCGGCTTGAGACGATCTTCGGCCTGACCGGCCGCACGGCACTCGTCACCGGGTCGAGCCGCGGCATCGGCGCGGCCATCGCCGTGGGCCTCGCGGGGGCGGGCGCGCGGGTGGTCGTTCACGGGTCGCGGCCGGGTGCGGCGGCCGCCACGCTGGACCGGATCGGCATGGCGGGTGGGCAGGCATCCGAACTCGACGGCGATCTCGCCGTACCGGGCGCGGGCCGCGACCTTATCGAACGGGCCGAGGCCGTCGGTCCCCTGGACATCCTGGTCATCAACGCAAGCGCGCAGGTGAACGCCGTGCTCGCCGACCTCAGGCCGGAGGACCTGTCGGTCCAGATCGACGTCAACCTTCGGTCTACTCTGGAGATGCTGCAGGCCGCACTGCCCCGGATGGCGTCGCGCGGCTGGGGCAGGGTCGTGAGCGTCGGCTCGATCAACCAGCTTCGCCCGAAGTCCATCGTCACGGCCTATGCCGCGACCAAGGCCGCGCAGCACAACATCATCCAGAGCCAGGCGCGCGACTATGCGCGGCAGGGTGTCCTCTTGAACACGCTGGCGCCGGGGCTTGTCGATACCGACCGGAACGCGGAGCGTCGGGACGCCGACCCTGCCGCCTGGGCCGACTACGCCAAGGGCCTGAACTGGATGGGACGCGCCGCGCGGCCCGAGGAAATGGTCGGCGCCGCCATCTTCCTCGCTTCGGACGCCTGCAGCTTCATGACCGGCGAAAGCGTGGTCCTGTCCGGCGGCTACTGACAGCACTTCGGCGCAGGGCGTCGCCCCGACGACGTCGGCCTCCCGGGCGCAAGCCCGGGGTCGCCGGCCCCCAGTGTCGAACGACCTTCCATCCGATCCGGCATCCGGAGCGTGATTCACTTTCCGCACGGCAACGGAGGGGGAGGAGATGCGCACGGCGGACGAGCGGAGCGGGCCGCAGTTCATCCATGGCGATCTTGGGGAACGAATCCCCGCCCGACAATTGGCAAGCCGGGGAAAGGCCGGGGAAAGGACGGGCGATCCGACCGTTCCGGACACTAACTCCCGGACACCACCCCCCGGACCCGGCACCACGCACCCCCTGCCAAGACCGGCCTGATGCCCCACACCGCCCGCCGCTCCCGTAACGCCGAGGTCGCCATCACGGGCGAAGCGCGCTCGAACTTCACCCGCGCCGCCACCGATCCCGCATCGACCGGACGTCTGCCGCCGGGCGCACCACCCGCCACCGAGGCTATGCCCTCTGTTCCCGCAGCACCGCAAACGGATCGAGGGACCCCTTGGCCGTACAGGGACTGCCCCTGGCATGGTTCAGGCCCGCCTTCGCGACCCTGAGCCGACACCCTTGCGACAAGAGCCGACTATGGCGCCAGGAACTTCGCCCCGAAGGGTCTGGCGCATGGCGCCATCGGTCGCGCCGGGGCACGGTCGTTCCGCCTCGGCGGCCAAAGCGGGCCATCGAACCCGCCCCGCAGAGGTCGACCGCCCCAAGTCGCACATCCTGGCGCGCGGGCAAGGGGGCGTTGCGCCTTGCGCGCTGAGTGTCGCCCTCGGTTCGTCCACGCCGTCCGGTCCGGGATCATTCGATCAGACACACGCCGGGTGCCAGGCTTTCGAACAAGGCTCTCGCCAGAGCGGCCGAATCGTGCAATGTTAATCTCGTTAACAATTATGGAGGCCTGGCGATGGACCGCCGCAGCTTCACCCTGGGCACGCTTGGTCTGGCGGCGGGGCTGACCGCGCCCTTGCCCGTCCTGTCGCAGCCCGCCCCCGCTTATCGCGGCCCCAACGTCGTCCTTGTCCGCTTCGGCGGCGGCGTTCGCCGGGCCGAGACGATCGACGAGGCCGCGACCTGGGCCCCCTTCCTGCGCCACAGACTTGCCCCCCGTGGCACCTTCATCCCCGATCTGCGCATCGACCGGCTGGAAGGCGTCAACACCTCCCATGCCGAGGGCACGCTCAACCTGCTGACCGGCCGCTACCTGGCCTACCGCGATGCCAGCGAGTTCCTGAACGACCGGCTGGAGCCGACCGAACCCACGCTGTTCGAGTACCTCCGCCGCTCCTTCGACATCCCCTCCCACGAGGTGTTGCTGGTCAATGGCGAGGACCGCCCGCAGGAGGAGTACTTCACCTTCGGTGCGGGCGATCATTTCGGCATCGACTTCCGGTCGGAAATGCTCAGCCTGCACCGCTTCAAGCTCTACCGCACCCGGATGCAACTCGCCGAGGGAGGGCTGACGGACGACGCCCGCCTCGCGCTGGAAGAAGAGCGTACCCGCCTTCTGACAATCGACCCGCGCGGCGCGACACCCGACCCTTCGCCTCAGGTCGAGGCCTTCTGGGCCCGCTGGCGGCGCGACTTCGGCGACAGCGGCTTGCGGAACCCGCGTGGCGACCGGCTCCTGACCGAACTTTCGGTCCGCGCCATGGCCGAGCTGAAGCCCCGCTTCCTGATGGTGAACTATCAGGACCCCGACTACGTGCACTGGGGCAATCCCAGCCACTATACCCGGGCCATCGCGGTCATCGACGAAGGCCTTCAGCGCCTGGTCTCGACCGCCGAAGCCGACCCCTTCTATCAGGGCAACACGGTCTTCGTGATCACTCCCGACTGCGGGCGGGACGCCAACCCCCTGGCCAATGTGCCGTTCCAGCACCACTTCAACTCGCGCTCGGCGCACGAGACCTGGGCGGTGATCTTCGGTCCCGGGATCGGGGTGGGTGTGGTCGACCGTCCGGTCGATCAGTCGGCCATCGCCCCCACCATCGCTGCGGCGATGGGCTTTGACGCGACACGCGCCGAAGGCAGCGCGATCGACGGAGTTTTCCTGTGACCCGTGCGGCCCGGCTCCTGCCATCGACCCGGACCCCCTGTCGCGCGACGGCCGGAACCGGCGCGGCGCTCCCACCCCCGGGAAGATGCCTTCTTCGCCGCGTGCTGGAGAGGAAGGGGATGGGGACCGCAGCCCGGCCGACCGCCCGCCCCACCGCTCGGCCCGCAGCCCCGCTTGCCGCAACCGCCCCTGTCGTCGGAAGGATCCCGCGATGACCGCCCTTGCCCGTCCCACCTACGGCCCGGGCCGGCTGGCACGCCTTGGCCGCCTTGTGCTGAACGGCATCATCGGCACGCTTCTGTGCACCGGCCCGGTCACTGCGCTCATCGCGCTGGGCTGGCTGGCGCGGCGCTCGGGCCACCTGGCCCGCGACCGCTTCGGCATCGCCGCCGAGCCCCCGGGCTGGCTGCTCGGCCCGCACGAACGCGGCCGCATCGTGCGGGCGGTCGGCGGACTTGGCGCCAACATCCGGGCCGGGGCGCTGGCGCTGACAGCCCTCCTGGCCTGGTCGCTGCCGTTCACGCTTCTGTGGATGGGGGCCTGGTGGGCAGGATGGGAGAATTCCTTCAACAAGGGCTACGAACAGGCTCTTGTCGGCCCTTCGGTCCATGTCCTTGGCGTGTTCCTCGCCGCGCTTGTCCTGCCCGTCCTGCCCCTTGTCTTCGCCCATCTGGCCGCCGAGGATCGCCTGTCGGCCGCGTTCGAGCTGCGCCGCCTGCGGTCGCTCGTGGTTCAGGCCGGCTGGCGGTTGCCGGCGCTGACGGTCCTGGTGGCCCTGCTCGCCGTGCCTTTCGCCGCCGCGCGCGGCCTGATCACGACCGCCGCCGCCTGGGTCCCGGGGCTCGAGGACCTGTCGCCCGACGCGGTTGCGGACCTGCGGGGCCAGATCGAGCTGGCCCTTGCCGGGTTGGCCTTCGGATCGGTCTGGCTGATCCGCAGCCTGGCCGCCCGCCTCTATGCCACCGCGGCCCCCCGGGCCGCCGGAGTGCACCCGGGCCTGTGGGACGGCGCGCAGGCGGCCGAAGCCGCGGAGCCTGCCCGCCCGCGCCCGCGCCTGGCGACCGCGCTGTGGTATGGCATCGCCATGGCCGCGACGCTGGCCGTCTCGTTCCTGGTCCTTGCCGGCCAGTTCCTCGACCATGCCTGGTGGCGCTGGGTGTTCCACCCCGTCCTGACCCTCCCCTGGGCTGGCTGAAGGGCGTGCTGCAACCCGGGGCGCACCCTGGTGCGGGCCGGCGGGCCGGGCCGAGGCAGCGGCAGCGGCAGCGGCAGTCCGGAGCCTGAACCGGGATCAGCCGGCAACGGCCGCTTCCCCGATCAACCATTCGACAAGCGGCCCGACATCGCGCCGCGCAGGCGCCGTGACAGGCTCCAGCAGGAAGAACCCCTCGCTGATCGGGACTTCCAGATCGAACGGAGCGACGAGCCGCCCGCTGCTCCGGTAAGGCGCTTCGAGCGACCTCCGCCCCAGGGCGACGCCCGCCCCCTCGCAGGCCAGGGCATAGGCCGTGAGCGAGGTGTCTGTCTGAAGGCCTTGCCCCGGGTCCACCCGGGTCGCCCGCGCCGCGGCAAGCCAGGTGCCCCAGCCTTCCTGATAGCCCTGAACATGCAGCAGGCACTGGTCGGCCAGGTCGTCGGGCGAGCGCAGGCGCTGAACCAGCCCGGGCGCGCAAAGCGGTGTGAGGACTTCGCGTGTCAGGCGCTGGCTTCTGGCATCGGGAAAGCTGCCGGTGCCATACTGGATGTCAAGGTCGAAGGCGTCGGCATCGAACGGGTCGGCCCAGACACTGGACAGGATCCGCAGGCGGCTCGACGGGTGCTGCGCCAGGAAGCGCGGAAGGCGCGGCGACAGCCAGTTCACCGCAAAGGACACGGCACAGCGGATCGTCAGCACATTGTCCTGCGGGCGGCCGAACACCTCGCGCGTGCCGGTCGCCAGACGTTCCAGCGCATCCTGCACCTTGGGCAGGTAGGCCTCGGCCCATCGCGTCAGTTCCAGACTTCTGGAGTGTCGGATGAACAACGGATGCCGCAACCGGTGCTCCAGCGATCTCACATGCTTGGATATCGCAGCCTGTGTCAGGTTCAGTTCACGCGCCGCGGCGGTGAAGCTGAGCAGCCGGGCACTTGCCTCGAAGGCGCGCAGCCAGGTCAGCGGGGGAAGGTCGCGGTACATCATAAGCCAAACCTTGGCATAACCCTTTGTGCGGTCAATGGCCGCGAATACATCGCTTGTGCGGGCCGGGCCACTGCGGCGATACCTGCCGTAGGCAGGAGGCACGCGTGTTTTCATTCCAACCCAGCGCCCGGATCAGACCTTCCCCCTTCTTCGAGGCCGCCATCGCCGAGGGGATGACGCGGGCGAACGTCTACAACCGCATGATCATGCCCACATCCTTCGGCGATCCCGAGGGGGAATACTGGCGGCTGATCAACGGCGTGTCGCAGTGGGACGTGGGGGTCGAGCGCCAGGTGCAGCTGAAGGGCCCCGATGCGGCCCGGCTGGCGCAGATCCTGGCGACGCGCGACCTCTCGGCCTGCAAGGTCGGCCAGGGCAAGTACGTGGCGATCTGCGATCATCGGGGCACGATCTTCAATGATCCCATCCTGCTCAAGCTGGCGGATGACCTGTTCTGGCTGTCGATCGCCGACAGCGACGTCGAGCTCTGGGCCAAGGCCATCGCCGCCGAGCGTGGCCTGAACGTCGAGATCTGCGAGCCCGATGTCTCGCCCATGGCCCTGCAGGGTCCGAAGGCCGAGGAGGTCGTGGCGCATGTGCTGGGCGACTGGGTGCGGGGTCTGAAATACTTCTGGTTCCGCGAGACCGAGGTCGAGGGCATTCCGGTGGCGGTGCAGCGGTCTGGTTGGTCGAAGCAGGGCGGTTTCGAGATCTACCTGCGCGACGGCACCAGGGGCACGCGCCTTTGGAACATCTTCAAGGAAGCAGGCCGGCCCTGGGGCATAGGCCCCGGCGCACCCTCCACGCCCGAGCGGGTGGAGAGCGGGCTGGTGTCGGTCGGGGGCGACACGGATGACCAGACCAACCCCCTCGAGGTCCGGCTCGAGAAATACGTCGACCTGCACGCGCCCGATGACACCATAGGCATTCAGGCACTTCGCCGGATCAAGGCCGGCGGCGTCCGGCGCCACCAACTCGGTATCGTGCTGGAGGGCGACAGGCCCGCGCCGCCAGGCGTTCGGCGCGAGGATGTCATGCTGGACCGACGCCGGATCGGCATGATGACCAACTGCGTCTGGTCCTGGCGCATGAAGGCCAACATCGGCTTCGTGCTGATCGACAGCGCGGTTCCGGTCGGCACCGCTGTCACGGTGGCGCGCGACAACGGTCCCGCGCAAGGCATCCTCGTCGACATTCCCTTCCTGTGATGCCGGGCGCGTCTCCTCGGACTTCGGTCGCGGCTGACGGCACCTTTGGCCGACGGGTGTTCTGGCTGGGCTTCTATGCCGCGATCCTGCTGGCCTGGGCGCTCCTGATGCGGATGACGGCCTCGCCGTTGCCGGGTCTTTCCGCCGCCGACTACTGGGCCGCGCTGTGCATCTCGGCCGACGCGGCGGACCCGTTCGCGCTGCTTGCCATGTGGGGCCTGATGTCGGCCGCGATGATGCTGCCGACCATCGTGCCCGCGTTGCGGGTCTTTGGAGAGCTTGGGTCGGTCCGGGCAACGGACGGGCCGTCGATGGCCGCGCTTGCCCTTGGTTATGGCGCGGTCTGGCTTGCGTTCTCCGCCGCCGCTGCGGCGCTGCAACTGGGATTGGCCAAGGCAGGCGCGATGGGCGGGGCCGGGCTGACCCTGGCGCCATGGGCGACGGCCGGCCTTCTGCTCGCCGCCGGAGCCTACCAGTTCGGCACCGCCAAGGCAGCCTGCCTTGCCAAGTGCCGCCACCCCCTGATGTTCTTCATGGAGCATTGGGCGCCAGGCCCTGGACCCGCGTTCGGCATGGGCGCGCGGCTCGGCCTGTGGTGTGTCGGCTGTTGCTGGCTGTTGATGATGCTCGGCCTGATCGGCGGGGCAATGAACCTCCTGTGGATGGGGGCGGCGACCCTGTTCATGGTGCTGGAAAAGCTGCCCGAGATCGGCCGCTATCTGACCCGGCCACTCGGCATGGCGCTGTTGATCGGCGCGACGGCCCAGGTTGCCGCCATAGTCACATCGGGAGGATGAACATGTCCAAGACCTTGCCGGAATGGCGCCTGAAGGGCGAGCTGATCCTGAACTGCAACTGCACGGTGTTCTGCCCCTGCGTGGTGTCGCTCGGCAAGCATCCCCCGACCGAAGGCTACTGCCAGGCCTGGATGGGCGTGCGCATCGACGAAGGCCACTTCGACGGCGAAAGCCTCGCGGGCCTGAACATCGGCATGGTGCTGGACATTCCCGGCAACATGGGGCGCGGCAACTGGAAGGCCGCCGCCTACATCGACGACCGGGCGACCGAGAAGGCCCATGACGGCCTGCTCGCGATCCTCTCGGGCAAGGCCAGGGGCACCACGGGGCTGTTCTCGATGCTGGTGTCCGAGTTCCTCGGCGCCGAGCGCGCGCCGGTCGTGTTCGAGACCGAGGGCCGCAAGCGGCGCCTGATGGTCGGCAAGATCATCCAGGGCGAGGTGGAACCCATCGGCGGCCCCGATCCCGACAAGGAAGTCATGGTCACCAATACCGGCTACTGGATGGGCCCGGATATCACCATCGCCACGGCCAACAAGGGCAAGGTCCGGGCGCATGGCCGGGTCTGGGACTTCGACGGCCGCTCGGCCGAGATCTGCCAGATCGACTGGCACGGCCCGACCTGAGAGGCGTCATGCGGGAGGGGCATGACATGCTCGCGGACGGTGCGGCCGACCACCTCGCCGTCACGACGGGCGAAGACCTCGGCCGCCCGACCCCCGGGCGCAACACAGGGCTGCGGGACCGCCGATCAAGCCACGGTCAAGGCCCGGGATCAGGCCGGGCAATGGCCTCGAACTGGTCCGCGACCGGCACCTGACGCAACCGCTGACCCTCGGCATCGAAGTGGAACAGTCGCGCAGGATCGGGGGTCAACGTGACGGACGCTCCCACCTCGTGGGCGTGTTCGCCGAACAGTCGCACCGTCAGCAGGCCGTGGGGGTCGGTATTCACGTAGACCAGGGTCTCGCCGCCCAGCTGCTCGACATGGCTGACGGTTCCCCGGATGCGGCCGCCGTCAGGGGCCAAACCGAGATGCTCGGGCCGGATTCCGACGGTTTCTCCCGGCTCGTTCAGCGCCGCTGCCTTCAGAAAATTCATCTGCGGGCTGCCGATGAACCCCGCGACGAAGGTATTGGCCGGGTCGTTGTACAGTTCCATCGGCGCACCGACCTGTTCCACCTTGCCCGCCCGCAACACGACGATGCGGTCAGCCAGTGTCATTGCCTCGACCTGATCATGGGTCACGTAGATCATCGTGGCGCCAAGGTCCCGGTGCAGTCGGGCGATCTCGATCCGGGTCGCCACCCGCAGCGCGGCGTCCAGGTTGGACAGCGGCTCGTCGAAGAGGAACAGCTTCGGCGTCCGCACGATGGCCCGCCCGATCGCCACGCGCTGGCGCTGCCCCCCCGACAGCTCGGCCGGCCTCCGGTCCAGCAAGGGCCCGAGCGACAGCATCGCGGCGGCCTTCTCCGTGGACGCCTCGATCTCGGCCTTCGGCACGCCGGCCTGTTTCAGCGCAAGGCCCATGTTGTCGCGCACGGTGAGGTGCGGATAGAGGGCGTAGCTTTGGAACACCATGGCCAGCTCCCGCTTGGCCGGGGCCACATCGTTCACGCGGCGACCGTCCAGCAGGATATCCCCGCTCGTCGCATCCTCGAGCCCCGCGATGATCCGCAGAAGGGTCGACTTGCCGCAGCCCGAGGGTCCGACGAAGACGCAGAACTCGCCTTCCCGGACCTCGAGGTCCACGCCCTTGATGACGTCGGTCGCACCGAACGACTTGGTGACCTTCTTCAGATCCAGCGCACCCATTGTCGCCTCCCTACAGTTTGACAGGCTGGCCGGACCGGACGCTTTCGTCGGCGGCAAGGCAGATTGCAAGTGACTGGACGGCGTCGGACATGTGCCGCGTCAGGTCCAGATCCTCGAGGATCGCGCGGGCCACAAAGGCCTGCTCGCGCTCGCACAACTCCTGATGCCCCGGCTCATCCGCCATCGACAGGTCCTGGTCCGGACGTCCGACCCTGTGCACGCGCAGGAGAGACGTCCTGGTGTGGGTGTCCACATCGTCCGACTTCGCGCTCTCCGGCATCCTGATCGACACCGCGCCATTCGGGCTGACCACGTCCTTCACGAAGAAGGCCGTATCCGACATCATCGGCCCCCAGCCGGCTTCGTACCAGCCCAGCGACCCATCCTCGAACAGCACCTGGAAATGGCCGTAGTTGTACATGTCCGGGGCAATCTCGCCCGACAGCCGAAGACCCATGCCGCGCACCTCGACCGGCCGCGCATCGGTGATCTGGCACATCACATCCACATAGTGCACTCCGCAATCCACGATCGGCGGCGTGGTCTGCATCAGCGCCTTGTGCACCTCCCACGTCGGCCCGCTGCTTTGCTGGTTCAGGTTCAGGCGGAACACGTAGGGCCCGCCCAGGGCACGCGCCTCGGCGATCAGCCGCATCCACGAAGGGTGATGCCGCAGGATGTACCCCACCACCAGCTTGCGCCCGTTCGCCCGCGCCGCATCCACCACCCGCCTGGCATCGGCCACCGTGGTCGCCAGCGGCTTTTCCACGAACACGTGCGCCCCGGCCTCCATCGCCGCGACCGCATAGTCGGCATGGCTGTCGGAATACGTGGAGACACAGACAAGTTCGGGTTTCAGCCGTGTCAGCGCCTCGTGATAGTCCGGCGTGACGGCATACCCCGCCAACCCCGGGTCGAGCGTCGGGGCAGAGCGGTTGACCAGCCCCACCACCTCGAACGCCGGGTTGCGGTGATAGGCCAGCGCATGGCTGCGCCCCATGTTGCCCAGACCGGCGACAAGCGTGCGGATCATTTCACGGCTCCCGCAGTGATCCCGCGGATAAGCTGACGCGAGAAGATTAGGTACAGCACCAGCACCGGCACGATGGCCAGCGACAGCGCCGCAAGCACCGCGTTCCAGTTGGTGACGAACTGGCCGATGAATACCTGGCTGCCCAGCGTGATGGTCTTGACCTCTTCGGCCGGGGCAAGGATCAGCGGGAACCAGAGATCGTTCCAGATCGGGATCATCGTGAACACCGCCACCGTCGCCATCGCGGGACGCACCAGCGGCAGCACCAGGCGGAAGAAGATCGTGTATTCCGACAACCCGTCGATCCGCCCGGCATTCTTCAGGTCGTCCGACACGCTGCGCATGAACTCCGACAGGATGAACACCGCCAGCGGCAGCCCCTGGGCCGTATAGACAAGGATCAGCGCCGTCAGCGTGTTCACCAGCCCGCCCGCCACCATCAGCTGCAGGATCGCGACGGTGCCCAGGCGGATCGGGATCATGATGCCAAGCGCCAGGTACAGCGCCATCAGCGTGTTGCCCTTGAACCGGTATTCCGACAGGGCGAAGGCCGCCATGGCACCGAACAGCAGCACAAGGAACAGGCTGGCCACTGTGACCGTCATCGAGTTGAGGAAATAGGCGAAGAAGTCGCCCTGCTTCAGCACGGTCTGATAGCCGATCAGGTCGAAGTTCCCGGGCCAGGGCAGCGCCAGCGGATCGGCAAAGATCGCCCGGCGCGACTTGAAGCTGTTGATGACGATCACGAAGACCGGGAACAACGCGATCAGCGTGTAGGTGATCAGGATGGCATGGGCGGCGATCAGGCGGCCGGGCGACATGCGCGCGGACTGTGCAAGTAGCTGTGCCATCAGAACTGATACCTCCGCAGGCGGGTCTGGATGCCGAACAGGTAGATGCAGACCCCGACCAGAATGATGCCGAACATGGCGGCGGCGATGGTCGAACCCATGTAGGGGTCGCCCAGCTGCAACTGGAACCCGAAGAAGGTCCGGTACAGGAAGGTGCCCAGGATATCGGTGCTGTAGTCCGGACCCGCCAGCGCCCCCTGAGCGACGTAGATCAGGTCAAAGGCGTTGAAGTTGCCCACGAAGGTCAGGATGCTGATGATCCCGATACTCGGCAGGATCAGCGGCAGCTTGATCTTCCAGAACTGGCTGAATCCGGTGATTCCGTCCATCTCGGCCGCTTCGAGCACCTCATCGGGGATCGACAGCAGGGCCGCGTAGATCAGCATCATCGGGATGCCCACGAACTGCCAGACCGAGATCAGCGCCAGCGT
>CAYYOE010000085.1:0-11376 GCA_964473055.1 uncultured Rhodobacterales bacterium
AATTTCAGCGGAGCAGCGGGCCAGGATGTGTTTCGGCATGCAATTTTGACCACGGCGACCGGTCAGATACACAGAGTTTCAGACACTCCCTCAGCCTCATAAAGATCGGCTGAACCGGCCCGTCGCGAGCCGAACCGATGCGTCTCGTTCAGACGCGCAGTTGCCGGTACTCGGTCGGGGCAAGACCTACAACCTTGCGAAATGCCGTCGAAAAATATTGGCTCGAAGAAAACCCAAGATCCATTGCAATCTGGGTGATCGTGCTATCCGAATAGATAAGTGCGCGTTTCGCCGCCGATATGCGCAGCCTCAGATGATACTGTGCAGGAGTGTCACCGACTTCGCGCAGGAACAGGTCGTGGAAATAGCCCGTGCTCAACCCTGCACGGGCGGCGACATTCTCAATACGGAAATCGCGGTCTAGATTGGATGTAAAGAATACAATAGCTCGCCGCACCGCAGCGGAATGAACAATCTTCTGATTGACCTCGTAATCGCGGACAACCTGAAGTATGATCTGGTGAAAGAGCGCCCGGCTGTAGTCTTCGGCAAAGGCCTCTTGCCTGCGCTGCTGCGCGATCAGCTTCTCGAACAGATCCTGCATACCGCCAGAGGCAGGAAAATGTCGCCGGGCCATGGCGGCATATGTATTGGAAAGCTCCACGGCAGTAGCGGGCGACAAGCCCCGAAGACTGCCCTGGGGCAAGAAGCTGAACCGCAGCCAGTAACGGCGGCATGGGTGGACGATGGCACTGACGCCGCCTTGCCATTCGCCGGGGCGGTCAATCATGATGCTGTTCGGCCCGGCTTCTTCGGGTCCGACCTCCGTCCACCATTCGACGCTGCCGTGTTCGATGTACCCGATCTCGACCCCGTCGAGCCCGTCCGTCCGCATCCCCCCGAGGCGCGACTGCGTGGTTTCGAACATGCCGAGGCTGATCAGTTCCGGCAGGATAAGCGGATCAGGGCGACGATACATCTCGAACGTTTCAGTGTTCAAATTTCTCAGCCTCCAAAATGGAACGACAGCCGACTCGTCTCTGCGATAGTGCTGATGCGGCGAAAGGATCGCAAGGTGCACGCGGTGGTCGCTGACATTTCCGGCGGCAGATACCGCACCAAGAGGGGAAAAACCACATGGCGCAACCGGGGCCCAAGATCACCATCATTGGCGCAGGAAGCCTGTTCTTCGGCAGGCAGGCCATCTGGCAGATGGTTCATTCTCCGCATTTGAACACCGGGACACTGACACTTGTCGATACCGACGTAGATCGGCTGCAAAAGCTCGAGAAACTGGCGCGGATGGTCGTGACCGAAGCCAAAGTCGGACTTCGGATCGAATCGTCGGTTGACCGGCGCGCAGTGCTGCCGGGCTCGGATTTCGTCGTGCTCAGTTTTGCAAAAGACACTGTCCGCTATCGCGGCATCGACACGGTCTTGAGTGAGAAGTACGGCATCCGTATGTGTTCAGGTGACACAATCGGACCCGGCGGCGTATTTCGGGCGATGCGAGAACTGCCCCATATACTTGATTGTGCCCGCGACGTGGCCGAGCTTTGTCCCGATGCCTGGGTCATCAACTACATTAATCCTTCCGCAGTGAATGGCATGGCACTCAAACGCTTTGCCCCAGATGTCAAAAGCTTCGGCCTTTGCGATAGCCTGCACATGCCGCATGTCAAACGGTCCTATGCCGAACGCGCAGGGATTGTGGCACCGGGTGCCGCACTGACACCAGAGCAAGACCGCCATTTCGACTTGCGCATAGCAGGAGTGAACCACTTCACTTGGGTGCTGAAGGCCGAATTTGATGGCGAGGATGTCTTGCCGCTGATCGGCGAGGCTGTCGGGCGACGGGCTGCCACCGAAACTGACGGTGGCGACAAGGGGGCAAAGGCCGTGAACAACGATGCGATCGGCTATCAGCTCTATCAGATGTTTGACAAGGTGCCCGCCTGTGTTGCCCATACCAAGGAATATCTCCGGTACTGGCAGGGGCACGGCGTCATGCCCGAGCCCATTCCCGCTTTGTCCCTGTGGGAAACCGAGGCCCGCTACATCCGCCACCGCGAGATGTGGAACCAGATCGACGGGTTCCTTACCGGGCGCATTCCTATCGCTGAATACATGACCACCTTCGGCCCTGATCACGCGACAGACATCATCGAGGCAATGGTCGGAGGGCTGAACAAGCCGTTCTATATCAATACCACAAATGACGGCGCAGTGCCGAACATGGCTGATGATGCCTATCTTGAGTTGTTGTGCGACATTGACATGGCTGGCCCGCGCCCGCGCCCTGTGGGTGACATGCCCCGCGGTCTGCGCGCGATGCAGGAGATTGTCCTTGATACGCATGAACTTACCGCAGAGGCGGTGGCGATGGGTGACATGGCGCTGTTGCGGCGCGCGCTACTTGTCGACCCGCTTAGCAATTCCATCGCCGATACCGAGGCGCTGATCGCCGATCTGCTTGATGCCGAGCGAGATGCGATTCCGCAGCACTGGTATGGTGGGGAAGGGTCGGTGCGGGCTGCATCGTGAACGAAAGGAGACTGCCGGCCGGATGTATGGTTTTCTCCGGCCAGAATGTCGAACGACAAAGCGGTCTGCTGCCCATAGCCTAGCCCCGTGTGGGGCTGGCCTGACCGGGCGCAGTGGACTGCACGCCTTTCGGGAGGACCATGGTGCCGTTTCGGTGAGATGGCGAGAGGCCGGACTACAGGGAGAGAGAACAATGAAAGACAGATTCCGACCGACCCGTCGCCAACTGTTGAAGTTCGGCGGCACCGCGGCAGGTGCCGCGATTCTCACAGGCCCCGCCAGCCTAGTGTTAGGCCAGTCTGCATCACAGTACTCCGAGGCGCCCGAGCTTGCAGCGCGGGTGGCCGCGGGTACGTTACCACCAGTGGAGCAGCGTTTGCCTCCTGCGCCTGTCGTCATCGAGCCGCTGGATTCGACCGGGGTATACGGCGGCCATATCCGTACGAGCATCATCCAGAATCGTGGCTTTCAGGCCCGTTCTGCGTGGGGGCCGGAGCCTATTCTGCGGCTTGGGCGCGACGGTGGCACCATAGAGCCGAACCTGGCGGAAAGCTGGGAGTATTCCGATGATGGGCGGACATTCACCCTGAATCTCCGGCCTGGCATCAAATGGTCCGACGGGGCCGATTTCGACGCTTACGGCTTTGAATTCTGGTGGAATCATGTCAACCTGAACCCTGCGCTTAGCCCGGCACCGATGGCTCAGTTCATGGTCGCCGGCCAGGTGCCTACGTTCGAGCTTGTCGACGATTATACGGTGCGCTGGACCTTCGTAGCCCCTCATGCCAATCTTCCCGGCCTTCTGGCCCATCAGCCCGGCGGGACGATCCCGCGCTGGCTTCCCCGGCATTACCTTGAGCAGTTCCACGAGAGTTTTGCCGATCCTGCAGAACTGGCAGCCAAGGTTTCGGCAGCCGGTTTCTCGGGCTGGACCGAGTTGTTCAACAATCGCTCCAACGTCCAGTGGCTGATGCCGTTCGACAACCCGGACATGCCGACGCTGCTGCCTTTCCGCCTGAGCAAGCCGATGCAACTCAACGTAATGGTCGCCGACCGCAACCCCTTTTACTGGAAGGTCGATACTGAGGGGCAGCAACTGCCGTACATCAACGACATCATCCTGACCAATTTCGAAAGCGGCGAGATCCGCAACGCCTCGATCGCCGCCGGGGAACAGAACTGGGCCAACACCGACACCACCTTCGGGTCGATGCCGATGTACCGCGCCGGCGAGGCGTCGGGCACCTACGTGACGAAGCTGTGGAAAACGAGCCGCGCCGCCGAACATACGATCATGTTCAACCACACCGTCAAGGATGCCGCCCTGAGCAAGATCTTCAATGACATCCGGTTCAAGCGAGCCATCTCTCTGTCGCTCAACCGCGGGCAGATCGGCGAGATCGTCTATCTCGGGTTTGCCGTGCCGGCCCAGTTGCAGATGATGCCGGGGTCGCGCTGGCGCAACGAAGAGTGGGTGACGCAAGACACCGCCTACGACCCCGACACCGCCAAAGCGCTGCTTGACGAGGTCGGCCTCGACCAGCGCGACGGCAGCGGCATGCGGTTGCGCAGCGACGGGCAGCCGCTGGTCCTGAACATGGACATTCCGGTGGATGATCCGGGCAGCCTGGCCGTCGCCGAACTGATGATCGAGTTCCTGCGCGAGGTCGGCATCACCTTCAACCTGCGGTCGGTGGCGCGCGAGCAGGTCCGGGCACTGATCGACAACAACGACATCGAGGTCGGGATCTGGATCGGGGACAAGTGTTCGGATGCGATGTTCCCCCACTCGCCCGAATGGCATGTGCCCTATCTCACCACCGGCTGGAACGCCTGGGGGATGGCCTATGCGCAATGGTATGCCAGCGGCGGCACGCGCGGCGAAGAGCCGACCGGGGACGTCAAGCGCGTGCAAGATCTGTTCGACGAGATGCAGGTGACGGTGGACGAGGATCGCCGGCTCGAGATCGGGACCGAGATCCTGCGCCTGAACATCGAAAACCTGTGGAACATCGGCGATGTTGGCGAGGTTCCGATTCCGGTCATCCTGGGTACCAACTTCCGCAATTACCCCGAGGAAGGCTATACGAGTTTCGACTGGCTGGGCAATTATCACTACCACATCGAGCAAACCTATTTCGAAGGTGGCGAATGGGTCGGAGAACGGACCTGAGGGCCTGACAGGCATTGCAGACGCGGGCGGGCCGGTTCTGGCCCGCCTGACGGCAGAGGATCACCACACGCAAGAGCGGCGAGCCATTGATGCTGAATTACCTCGTGCGACGCGTCGGGCAGATGATGGTGACGGTCTTCGTGATCAGCATCATCGCCTTCATCGTGATCCAGTTGCCGCCGGGCGATTTCGTTAATTCCTATATGGCCACGATGTCCGGCGGAACGGCTGTCACCGAAGATGCCATCATCGGATTGCGCGCGCAATTCGGCCTGGATGATAGCATTGTGGTCCAGTATTTCCGCTGGATCACGAACCTCATGCAGGGCAACATGGGAATCTCCTTCCAGTATCAGCGGACCGTTGCCGACTTGCTTGCCGAGCGCCTGCCCCTGACACTGGCCATCACGATCCCGACGGCGATCCTCGTCTACCTGCTCGCCATTCCCCTGGGCATCTATTCCGCAGTGCGGCAGTATTCCTCGCTCGACTACATCTTTTCGCTGGTCGGATTCATCGGGCTTGCCATTCCGAATTTCCTGTTTGCCATCATCATGCTATATGTCTCGTCACGCTATTTCGGCGGGAATGTCGGCGGGCTCTATTCGCCAGAGTACGTGCTTGAGCCCTGGTCGTTCGGGAAGTTCATGGACATGATGCGTAACCTGTCCATCGCGATCCTGATCATCGGCACCTCCGGCACCGCCGTCACCATGCGGGTCATGCGGGGGATGTTGCTGGACGAACTCAGTCAGGCCTATGTCGAGACAGCCCGCGCCAAAGGCCTGTCGGAATGGCGGCTGATCTTCAAGTATCCGGTGCGCGTGGCAGTGTCGCCGGTGCTGTCCACCATCGGGTTCACTCTGCCGGCCCTGATCTCGGGGACCGAGATCACCGCGACGGTGCTGAACCTGCCGACTACCGGGCCGCTCCTGCTGAATGCGGTGCGCTCCCAGGACATGTTCCTTGCCGCCTCGATCATTCTGGTGCTGAGCATCCTGACCGTCATCGGCACCTTCCTGTCCGATCTGTTGCTGGTCTGGGCCGACCCGAGGATCAAGCTGTGACCGGGGCTGTCGATCCGCTGCCGCCGGTCGACGTTGCCCAGCCCGACGACGGCGTACCCGCCCGCGTCGTCTCGCCCCGGCGGCTGATGTGGCGGAAGTTCCGCCGGCACAAGCTGGCCTTCGCGTCGCTGGTCTTTCTGGCGCTGTTCTATCTCTGCACGCTGTTTGCCGGTTTCGTCGCCCCCTATGACCCGTCGAAACGGTCCGAAAACCTCTATGCGCCGCCGCAGAGCATCCACTTCTTCGACACAGAGGGCCGGTTCCACCTGCAACCCTTTGTCTATGCATACGAACGGGCGCGCGATCCCGTGACCTTCAGCCCGATCTATGTCGAGGACACGGACCGGATGTTCAAGCTGGCCCTGTTCGTGCGAGGCGACGAATACCGGCTGCTGTGGCTGCTCGACACCGACGTTCACCTTTTCGGCGCGCGGGACGGCTATTTCCATCTGGCCGGGACCGATCAGTTCGGGCGCGACATGTTCACTAGGCTGATCTACGGCGCGCAGATTTCGCTGTCGGTCGGGGTGATCTCGGTTCTGCTCAGCCTTGTGCTGGGGCTGGTGATCGGGGGGATCTCGGGGTTGTTCGGCGGCTGGATCGACAGCATCATTCAGCGCGTGATCGAGGCGATCATCGCGATCCCAACCATCCCGCTCTGGCTGGGGCTGGCAGCAGCGGTTCCGCGGGACTGGCCACCACTGTATCAGTATTTCGCTATCTTGATGGTGCTATCACTAGTTTCCTGGACCAGCACGGCGCGCGTGGCTCGGGGCCGCTTCCTTGCCCTTAGGGATCAGGATTTTGTCGTTGCAGCCAAGGTTTACGGGGCCAGTCCTGCGCGCATCATCGCCCGCCATCTGGTCCCCAACATCATGAGCTATGTTATCGTGACACTGACACTAGCCATTCCGGGAATAATCATCGGCGAAACTGCGCTCAGCTTTTTGGGCGTTGGACTAAAGGCGCCGACTGTAAGTTGGGGAGTGCTGTTGCAAGAGGCGCAGAAGATGCAGATCATCCAGTTTTATCCCTGGATGTGGATCGGGCCCGCGGTTTGCGTGATCTTTGTCGTGCTTGCCTTCAACTTTGTGGGCGACGGTGCGCGTGATGCTGCCGACCCCTATTCCAAATGAGGCACAACCGATGACGCGGTCTCCGCAAACCCGGTCGCAAGAATTGCCGATCCTGCAGGTTAGAGAGGTGCGCAAGCATTATGGCGGCAAGAGAGGCTGGTTTGGCGGCACCGGCGCGACGGTCCGCGCCGTCGACGGCGTCAGCTTTGACCTGCGCGAGGGCGAGACCTTTGGTTTGGTTGGTGAAAGCGGATGCGGCAAGACTACTCTTGGCCGATGCGTTGCCCGCGCGGTCGACCCCACAGGCGGACAGATTCTATATCGCAAGGGCGATGCGGCCATCGCCGTCGATCTGGCGAATCTGACCCGTCATGAAATGCGTCCCTACAGGCTTGACGTGCAGATGGTGTTTCAGGATCCGATGTCCTCTTTGAATCCCCGGATGACCCTGCTTGAAATCATAGGCGAGCCAATAATCGTGAACGGCCTTGCCAAGGGGGCCGAAGTCCGTCGCCGTGTCGGAGCCCTGCTTGAGCGTGTGGGCCTGCGAGCAGATCACATGACGCGTTATCCACATGCCTTTTCAGGCGGTCAACGGCAGCGGGTCGGCATTGCACGGGCGCTTGCGCTTAATCCCCGTATCATCATCTGCGATGAGCCGGTTTCGGCACTCGACGTGTCGGTTCAAGCGCAGATCCTCAACCTCTTGCAGGATCTTCAGCTTGAAAAGCGCCTGACCTACCTGTTCATCGCGCATGATCTTGGGGTCGTCGAGTATCTGTGCGACCGTGTCGCGGTCATGTATGTTGGCCAAATCGTCGAAATGGCGGCAACTGGCGATCTTTTCGCCCGGCCGCTGCATCCCTATACCGAGGCGCTGATGTCCGCAGTGCCCGCCGCCGATCCGCGAGCGACCGGCACACCAATCCTTCTCGAAGGGGACATTGCCAATGCGATGAACCTGCCGGAAGGGTGCCACTTTCACCCTCGCTGCCGGTACTGCACCGACATCTGCCGGACGCAGAAACCCGCGCTGGAAGAGGTGGCATCAGGCCATCACGTGCGCTGTCACCGAGCTGCAGAGCTGACTTTGCAAGGGATCACTGCCCGCGCAGGACGGGCACCGTGACCATCGCCCGTGAACTGATCCGTATCGAAGACCTCAAGACGCATTATAACACCCAACAGGGAGTGGTCCGAGCCGTGGACGGGGCCAGCCTCAGCGTGCGTGAAGGGCAGGTCGTCGGAATAGTCGGGGAAAGCGGTTGCGGCAAATCCGTCATGTTGCGGTCGATCCTGCGTATCGTGCCTTCGCCGGGGCGGATCGTCGGCGGGCGGATTTCCTTTCTGCGCAAGACAGGCGAGGTGGTGGACCTTGTTACGCTCGACAAGGACTCGCGGGCGGTGCGCTCGATCCGCGGGGCCGAAATAGCAATGATCTTTCAGGAGCCGATGAGTTCGCTTTCGCCGGTGCATACCATCGGGAGCCAGATCATTGAGGCCATCTTGCTGCACCGCGACGTGACCAAGGCCGAAGCCCGCCACATGACCGTCGACATTCTCACCAAGGTCGCAATGCCACGGCCCGCGCAGATCGCAGACCAGTATCCGCACGAGGTATCGGGAGGAATGCGCCAACGGGCCATGATCGCGATGGCTTTGTCCTGCGAGCCGCGCCTCCTGATCGCGGATGAGCCGACGACGGCCCTGGATGTGACGACCCAGGCGCAGATCCTGAATCTCATGCGGCGGTTGCAAGATGAGTTCGGAATGGCAATCCTGTTCGTCACGCATGATCTGGGCGTGGTTGCGCAGATGACGGAATACGTCGTGGTCATGTATATGGGGCAAGTGGTCGAGGCAGCGCCCGTCGATGCGATCTTCTACGCTCCGCGCCATCCCTATACACATGCGCTTTTGCATTCCATTCCGAGACTGGGCCAGCGTCAGACGGGCGAGCGGCTTGCCGCAATCAGCGGCAGTGTGCCGGACCCGTTCGCCCGCCCGCGCGGCTGTACCTTCCATACCCGGTGCCGGTACAATGACGGTGCGCGCTGCATGACCGAAACGCCGGAACTCCGCGTGTTGCCCGACGGGCATCAGGCCCGGTGTCACTACGCCGAAAAGCTGAACCTTCACGGGATAAGTGCCACCGCCGTCGCAGGGGCCATGCCATGACCTGTGCAGAAGAGACAGACCCGGACCGCGTTGCAAAGTATCGTAGGGTGCTTCCGCATCTGCTGCTTGACCGGACGAGCTACGTGCGCGGTGCGGTCATTTCCGTTCAGGTTGATCCGCCTATTGCGGACCGGTGCGATGTGACCCTGCGGCTGGTTCATTCAAGCGGGCGGACCTATGGTCAGCAAGACCGCACTCTTGACCCCGAAACCCACGAATTCGTGTTGCGCAAGGCGCTCAACCTGCCGGACGGGGTTTATGAGCTGATCATCACGCCACCGTTGGGTCAGTTTTACGGAGCGGTTCCGGTCGAACGCCGCCTGCCGTTGGTCATAGAGGTGGATGAGGCGCTCAAGGGGCTGGCCGCAGCGCGCTCCGCGGCTGTCGCGAGCCTGGCAGGCGGACTGGGATTTGCCTCAGCACTGGCGCGTTTCGTGCTGGGGCAGGGCGCACTTCCCGTTCCGAAAACCGCGGCCGACGCTTTGTTGGCCCGTTTGGCGGACCCGACCTTTCCCTTGCCTAATTCGCTACCCGAAGAATCTGCGCTGGTCGTGGCAGTGCTGACAGAACTGGTGCGGCCGGGTCCGACGGCGGCGTCAGACTTGTTGTCCGAACGGCTCAGTGGGATAGGGCGTCGCGGCTTTGGCCCCGCCGGTGTCACGCCACCCGACATCGTGGCCCTCGCCACTCTTGGCAGGTACGGGGGAAATGCTACGAGCACCGAGCTTGCGGTGATGCTGCTTGACAAGCTTGCCTTCGGCGCCGCTCTCGGCCCGGACAGCGTGGCGACGGGCGCCCCTCTAGAAGAAAAACAGATGTTGTCCGTTCTGCAAGGGCATTTCTTTGCGGATGCCCGGGACAAACTGGCACAGGCTACGCCCGAGATGCATCCCTCAATCCTTGCCCTCATCCTTGCAAGGTACGAGCCGCCCAAGGTGATCGCCTGTATTGCCGCTGCGATGTCAGTGCGCCCGTTTTCCGGCACCGTCAGCCAGCGAAACCACCCGCACGACATCCAGAGCCCCTTTGGCAGCATGTCGGACGGCGATGCCATGCTGCTGATCCGGCATGGCAATGTGGGTTTGCAACTCGATTTCACTGCGCCGCCAAAGGAGACAATACGTCGTGATTGAACAACATTTCGTGCCTATCACCCAGATCACCACCGGGGCGCAGCATTTCTTCGGATATTATGACAAGTTTCCTTGGAACGCCTCCGGAAGGTTTCATCTGGCTCTGCAGACCACTTTCAATAACCGCCAACCGACACGCAACGACATTGCCATTATCGGGACAATCGATACCGAAAACGGCAACGTCTGGACTCCTGTGGCAGAGACTAGTGCGTGGTGCTGGCAACAGGGCACGATGCTGCAATGGCTGCCCTCAGAGCCTGAACATACGATCATCTACAATATTCGCGACAACGACAGATTTCTTGGCGTGATCCACAATCTGCAAACGGGCGAAACACGCAGGCTTTCCCGGTCGTTCTATGCGGTCTGCGAAGATTACGCCGTAGGCCTGAACCATGCCCGCCTGCATCACACCAGGCCAGGTTATGGCTATGCCGATGGTGTGGAAAACACGCTGCCTGACCCGCATCCCGACACTGATGGTGTTTTCAGGATTGACCTTGCGACTGGCGAAAGCCGCCTCATCATCAGCTTGCAACAGTTGTTCGAGATCGACACAATCCCCCGAATGCATTTCGGGCCGCACTGGGTCAACCACCTCACTATCTCGCCCGATGGCAGCAACTTCGTGTTTTTGAACCGTTGTCAGTTCGACCCCAAGGTCCGGTTCAACGACCGCTTCTATCGTGCCTCTGCTGACGGCGCTGAGATCAGACTGGTGCACGACAACAGTTATTTCTCGCATTTCGGCTATCTTGATGCGCGAACGGTCGTCGCCCATGCCCGCCTACCGGGGACTGACGAAGATGCCTATGCACTTTATGATCTTTACGAGGACAAGCACACCGTGATCGGGGCCAATGTGTTCAGTTCTGACGGGCATTGCAGCTTTTCGCCGGATGGGCGGTGGATGCTCACTGATACCTACCCCGATGCAAGCAGCGACCGGACCCTCATGCTATACGAAATGGCTTCCGGCCGACGCGTCGATATCGGACGGTTCCATTCACCACCCGCGCTAGTCGATGAACTGCGGTGCGACCTGCATCCCCGCTGGGACAGAAGTGGACAACGGATCAGCATCGATTCCGCCCATACCGGCGAACGGCAAGTCTACATGCTCGACGTGTTATCCGTCACCGGATAGTGCCCAGTGGTCCAGCCCGAGGGGTTCACTCCAGTGGCGGCGCAAAAGCAGGCCA
>CAYYOE010000086.1:0-5693 GCA_964473055.1 uncultured Rhodobacterales bacterium
TCCACATCACCTTGGACCGGTCGCCCCTGCAGTCCGCGCGCTTCGTCACGAAGTTGTAGATGCCGCCCTTGCCGTCCTCGTCGCCGGGGTACCAGTTCTGCACGGTGGAATACTTCACCTCGGCGTCGTCCAGCGCCACGATCTCGACCACGGCCGCATGCAGTTGCGACGTGTCGCGCTTGGGCGCGGTGCAGCCTTCCAGGTAGGATACGAAGGCGCCCTTGTCGGCGATGATCAGCGTGCGTTCGAACTGCCCGGTGTTTTCCGCGTTGATGCGGAAGTAGGTGGACAGTTCCATCGGGCATTTCACGCCCGGTGGGATGTAGACGAACGACCCGTCCGAAAAGACCGCGCTGTTCAGCGTGGCAAAGAAATTGTCGGTCGGCGGAACGACGGACCCGAGATATTTGCGCACCAGCTCGGGATGCTCGCGCACCGCTTCCGAGATGGAACAGAAGATCACCCCAGCCTTCGCCAGTTCATCCTTGAAGGTCGTCCCCAGGCTGACCGAGTCGAACACCGCATCCACGGCCACCTTGCGCCCTTGCGTGATGGCGCCATCGGGGTCTTCCACGCCCGCAAGGATCATCTGCTCCTTCAGGGGAATCCCCAGCTTCTCGTAGGTTGCCAGCAGCTTCGGGTCCACTTCGTCCAGCGATTTCGGCTTTTCCGCCATGGCCTTGGGCCGGGCGTAGTAATACTGGTCCTGGTAGTCGATGGCCGGATAACTGACCATCGCCCAGGTTGGCTCGTCCATCTTCTGCCAGCGCCGGAACGCGGCCAGGCGCCAGTCGAGCAGCCATTCGGGTTCGCCGTTCTTGGCGCTGATCAGCCGCACGATGTCTTCGTTCAGGCCCTTGGGCGCGAACTCGGTCTCGATGTCGGTATTCCAGCCGTACTTGTAGGCGCCCATGGCCTGAACGGTTTCCACCGTCTCGCGGTCCACGCCGTCGCGCACGTCGAGGTCCCGTTCTGCCGCATCCAGTGCCGCCATCGTCCTCTCCCTTGCCGCAGCAGGCGCCCCTCAGGCCGCCCGTGCCCTGAATTTTCGTTCCGCCGCCACCCATGCGGCGGCAAATCGCTCGACCTCGTCCCGTGTCGTCGACAGCCCCAGCGACACCCGGACCGCCGAGGCCGCCTCGACCTCGGAAAACCCCATCGCCCGCAGCACCCGACTCGGGCGCACCTTGCCCGACGAACAGGCCGCTCCCGCCGACACGGCGAACCCGGCCAGATCCATCGCCATCACCTGCGTCTCACCCTTCCAGCCGGGCGCAATCATGCAAACCGTGTTCGGCAGCCGCGCCATCCCTTTTCCGACCAAAATAGTCGAAGGGGTGGCAGCCTCAATAGCAGATTCAAGAATTATTCTAAGTTCAGCCACCCGGTCCCATGCGGCGCCCTCCAGATCGCGCGCCGCAGCTTCGGCGGCCGCTCCGAATCCGGCGATGCCCGCCACGTTCTCGGTTCCTGCCCGACGGCCCTGTTCCTGCCCGCCACCCAGCGCCAGCGCCGACACCTCGACGCCCGTGCGCAGGATCAGCGCCCCCACGCCCTTCGGTCCGCCCAGCTTGTGCGCCGACAGCACCGCCATGTCGGCCTGCGACCAGCCGAAGGCAAAGGGCAGGCGGCCCACGAACTGCGTCACATCCAGCAGCACCCGGTCATGGGCGCGTCCGTGCCAGTCCCAGCCATCCGCGCCGCGGGATGGCGCATCGGTCAGGACACCGGTCTCGGAATTCGCCAGTCCAAGCGCCAGCACCCGGCGCTCTGCCGCCTGCACCGCCCGCGTGTCCGAGGCATGAGCCCAGAGCGCATCATGCGCGGTCGGGTCCACCGCCACCGCCCATCCCGATCCAGGCCGGGCCAGCACCCCCGCTGCCTCGGTCGCGCCGCTGGTGAACACCACCTCATCGGGCTGGCACCCCACCAGCGCAGCCACCTGCGCCCGCGCCCGTTCCACGACCGCGCGCGCCGCGCGCCCCTCGGCATGGACGGAGGACGGGTTCCCCACCAGGTCCAGCGCCGCACCCATGGCCGTGCGTGCCTCGGGCCGCAACGGCGCGGTCGCGTTCCAGTCAAGGTAGACACGCCCGCTCACCCTGCGTTCTCCACCCTTGCTGCAAAGCCTCTCCTTCGCGCGCTCGCTCGCGGATCCTTCCACGCGGGCCGCGACGGGCGACCCGCCGCGGGCGCATCCGCTTGTTGACGCCCCTTCACTCGTCCACCACCTCGAACAGGGCAGGCACGGCGGGGCAGGGTGACAGTTCGTTGCGCACCACGTCCGACAGCCGGGTCTGGTGCAGGTAG
This sequence comes from uncultured Rhodobacterales bacterium, assembly GCA_964473055.1. Taxonomy (GTDB): domain Bacteria; phylum Pseudomonadota; class Alphaproteobacteria; order Rhodobacterales; family Rhodobacteraceae; genus UBA996. The sequence goes on from CAYYOE010000086.1 coordinate 2,311, forward strand.
ACATAGACCTGCGCCGACAAACCTTCCCAAAGGCGGTTGGTCAGCGACTGCGCCCGTGTGCCGGACACCGCGCCGGACGCGCCTGCGCCGGTGTGCAGGGCACTTACCGTTTCGTCCACGGCTTCCAGCACGTCCGAGACCCGGATCTCCGTGGCCGACCTTCCGAGGCGATAGCCCCCCCCGGGGCCCCGTACCGATTCCACCAGGCCTGCGCGCCGCAGACGCACGAACAGCTGTTCCAGGTAGGGTAGGCTGATATCCTGGCGCCGGGAGAGTTCCCCCAGCGACATCTGCGCGCCCTCGGGGTGCATGGCCAGATCGGCCAGCGCAACCATCGCATAACGCCCTTTGGTGGACAGTTTCATCGTCAGCCTCCGGTCGGGGCCATTGACGCCCATGAAACGCGACAATAAGTCCCGTTCTGTTCGGGGGCGACCCCTGCAATTAGAACCATTCTAAGGTAGCCGAGCCTTTCCGTCAACAAATGACGGTCGCGGATGTCGGACGAGGAGATTGGGACAGACATGCCCGAAGTCATCTTCCCAGGGCCCGAAGGGCGACTGGAAGGCCGCTACCATCCGCAGAAGGACAAGGACGCGCCCATCGCCATCGTGCTGCATCCGCATCCGCAGTTCGGCGGCACGATGAACAACCGGGTCGTCTACAACCTGCACTACACGTTCTACAACATGGGCTTCACGGTCCTGCGCTTCAACTTCCGCGGTGTCGGCCGCAGCCAGGGCGAGTATGACCAGGGTATTGGCGAACTCAGCGACGCGGCCTCGGCGCTCGACTACCTGCAGTCCATGAACCAGAACGCCAAGCACTGCTGGGTGGCAGGGTTCTCGTTCGGGGCCTGGATCGGAATGCAGCTGCTGATGCGCCGGCCCGAGATCACCGGGTTCGTGTCCGTCGCGCCGCCCGCCAACATGTACGATTTCTCGTTCCTGGCGCCGTGCCCGTCCTCTGGCCTGGTCATCAACGGCACGGCCGATCGCGTGGCGCCGCCCAAGGACACGCGCGGTCTTGTGGGCAAGCTGCATGAACAGCGCGGCATCACCATAACCCATGTCGAGATCGAGGGGGCCGGCCACTTCTTCGAGGACCCGCACATGGAGCAGATGATCGGTGAGGTGGACGGCTACGTCCGGCGTCGCCTGACCGAGACCTCGCGCTAGCGGGCCCTGATCCCCGGCCATCCCTTAGCCAGCCGTTAAGGTTTGGCCGCTAGTATCCCTGTGTGGGGCTTACAATGTGTGGGGATAGGCAATGATCCTTTCTGCCATCGGACTGCCCGTTCCGGGCGCGTCCAGTACAAGCTTTCCGCCGACAATCGTCGAGCGGCCCGAAACTTCGGTGCAAGCCGTCGCTCCGACAACCGCATCGGGCGGCTCCGTGTCGGCCCAGGGTTCTGATGTCGGCAGAAACGCTGCCGGAAAGGGCGAATCCGGCAGCCGGCGTTCCGTTGCGGACAGTCAGCCGGCAGTCCGGCGGGACCGCGACCGGACCGGGATTGCCGACCGCCCCGCAGGCCCTCAGCCGGCGTTCGAGATCGCGGTGCTGGAAAAGCTCCGTGAGGATGTCATGCGCATGCCGCCGGAAAAGTCGCCAGTGGATGCCGACGATCCCGGCCTTGCAATGCGCGGTCCCGGTCCTGTGACCGACCCAACGACAGACCGCGCCGCCGTGCCGGTGGATGACGGAGCAGAGGCGAGGCCTGCCGTTACCGAGGATGGCGGCCCAGCGCGTGGCGATGGCGCCGCCGCACGGACCGACAGGTCGGATGTTGCGGACGAGGCGCGGGCAAACCCGGCGCGCGTCGAGCGCCGGGAAGCCCAGGATCCTGCCGAAAGACGAGTGCGCGAACCGGCCGATGACGGTTTCGATGATGCCCGGCGGATCAGCGGGGCTCCGTCGCCGCGCAGTCTCGACGTGACCAGCTGACCCCGGTCAGCGGCGTGGCAACCTTGGTCATGGGGCCGAGGCATTCTGTCATGCCGCCACTTGAGCGTCTCGGGGTGCCTGCGTGGCGACGTTGCCGGTTCTGCGCACGTTTGCCGTGTTTTCTGGGCGCATCCGCGTGGAGCGGGCGGTTCCGCCACGCGCCCGTCCTCGACCTTTTCGGGCAAGTCGTCCCGCGTCGATCAGCTCGGCCGGACTTCTGAAATGGGCCCGACCGGGCGTCCCTTCGCAGTTCCGGGGCAACCTTCCGGTCCTCAAGGGTGACAATCGAGCGAGGCAGGGCCGGCGTCCCTGGTGCCACATCCTGTCGCCCTGACCTGATCGCCATCACAGGCGGGTGCTTTCCCTTGCGCGTCGGCTCGCCTATAAGCGGCGGCGGCAACGCCTGCCGCAGACAGGCGGATCACACGAGGACGGCATGACGAAGCACCCCAAGGACGCAGACGTGGCCTTCATCGAAGCGCTGGCAAAGTTACTGCGCGACAATGACCTTACCGAGATCGAGGTCGACCGCGAGTATGCCGAGGACGACCGCCTGACCGTGCGCGTGTCGCGCGCTGGCCCCGTGCAGGTCCCGGTGGCGCCGCCCGCCGCCTACCCTCCGCCGCAGCCCCAGCCTGCCGGGGCCGTCGCGCCGGCACCAGCGGTGCCCGCGCCCGAACCCGCCGACATCTCACGCCACCCGGGCGCGGTGACCTCGCCCATGGTCGGCACCGTTTACCTTCAGGCCGAACCGGGCGTCGATCCTTTCGTGAAGATCGGCGACACGGTGGCCGAGGGGCAGACGCTGCTGATCGTCGAGGCGATGAAGACGATGAACCAGATTCCAAGCCCGCGCGCCGGCACCGTGAAGCGCATCCTGGTGGGAGACGGCGACCCGGTGGAATACGGCGCGCCCCTGATGATCGTCGAGTAGGCGCGCGCCATGTTCGACAAGATCCTCATCGCCAACCGCGGCGAGATCGCGCTGCGGGTGATCCGTGCCTGCCGCGAAATGGGCATACGGTCGGTTGCCGTCCATTCCACGGCTGACGCCGACGCCATGCACGTCCGCATGGCCGACGAGGCCGTCTGCATCGGACCACCCCCGTCGCGCCAGAGCTACCTGAACTTTCCCTCGATCATTTCGGCCTGCGAGATTACCGGGGCGCAGGCGATCCACCCGGGCTATGGATTCCTGTCGGAGAACGCCGCCTTCGTGCAGATTGTCGAGGATCACGGCCTGACATTCATTGGCCCGAGCGCAGAGCACATCCGCCTGATGGGCGACAAGATCACGGCGAAGGAAACTGCGAAATCCTTGGGGATTCCGGTTGTACCCGGGTCTGATGGCGGGATCTCTGACCTCGCCGCCGCGCGGGCCGTTGCGTCCGAGATCGGCTACCCGGTCATCATCAAGGCAACCGCAGGTGGCGGCGGGC
>CAYYOE010000086.1:5703-11289 GCA_964473055.1 uncultured Rhodobacterales bacterium
GCGCGGCATGAAGGTGGCGCGGTCGGCGTCCGAGATCGACACCGCCTTCGGCACGGCCCGGTCCGAGGCCAAGGCGGCCTTCGGCAATGACGAGGTCTATATCGAGAAGTACCTCGGTCGCCCTCGTCACATCGAGATCCAGGTGTTCGGCGACGGCCAGGGCGGGGCGGTCCATCTGGGCGAACGCGACTGCTCGCTGCAGCGTCGCCATCAGAAGGTGCTGGAAGAGGCCCCCGGCCCATCGATCACAGCAGAGGAACGTGCCCGCATCGGCACGATCTGCGCCGAAGCGGTGGCAAAACTCGGCTACCGCGGCGCGGGCACGATCGAATTCCTGTACGAGGACGGGCAGTTCTACTTCATCGAGATGAACACCCGCCTGCAGGTCGAACACCCGGTGACCGAGGCGATCTTCGGCGTCGATCTGGTGCGCGAACAGATCCGCGTCGCCGAGGGATACCCGCTGTCCTTCACCCAGTCCGACCTGACGATCAACGGTCATGCCATCGAGGTGCGGATCAACGCCGAGAAACTGCCGGGCTTTGCCCCTTCTCCGGGCCGCGTCACCCAGTATCACGCGCCTGGGGGCCTTGGTGTTCGGATCGATTCCGCGCTCTACGACGGCTATGCAATCCCGCCCTACTACGACAGCCTGATCGGCAAGCTGATCGTCCATGGCCGCGACCGTCCCGAGGCGCTGGCGCGGCTCAGTCGGGCACTGGGCGAATTGATCGTGGATGGCGTTGACACGACAATTCCGCTGTTTCGCCAGTTGCTGGAGGATCCGGCGATCCAGTCCGGCGACTACGATATCCACTGGCTGGAACGCTGGCTGGCCGAGAACCTCGCCTGATCCGGCGGGTTGCCCGGCGCGGCCTTCCGGCACATCCTGAGCCATGTCAGGACGAATCGCCCCTCCGGCCGCTGAACCGCTGACGTCGGAACTGATGCTGCACGCCTATGCGGCGGGCATCTTCCCGATGGCCGAAAGCCGCGATGCTGCCGATGTCGTCTGGGTCAATCCCAGGCTGCGTGGCGTGATGCCCCTTGGTGCCTTCCACATGTCCCGGTCGCTGCGTCGGCGCATCCTGCGCGGCGGTTTCGAGATCCGGCTGGACCACGCCTTTGCCGATGTCGTGACTGCCTGTGCCGCGCGGGACGAGACCTGGATCAACCCGGCCCTTCTTGCCACCTATGCCGACCTGCACGCCCTTCGCCATGCCCATTCGGTTGAAGTCTGGCAGGACGGACGCCTCGCGGGGGGCATCTTCGGCATTGCCATGGCCGGGGCGTTCTTCGGCGAAAGCATGTTCAGCCGCATCACCGACGGATCGAAGATCGCCATGGCATGGCTGGTGGACCGTCTGCGCCTGGGCGGGTTCACCCTGTTCGATACCCAGTTCCTGACCCCGCATCTGGCCAGTCTGGGCGGCGAGGAAATCCCGAGAGCGGACTACATGCGGCGGCTCAACCGCGCGTTGGGAACCTTTGCCGATTTCCACGCGCCCGGCCCGCCGGCGACCGCTCAGGACGTGGTGCAGCGGCTGACCCAGACGTCGTAGCGCGGATCGTCCAGGGCCGACAGCGCGGGCGAGGACGCAATCATCCAGCCGGAGAACTGGGGCGCCTCCAGTCCGTTGCGGCGGATGGTGACATGGGCAAAGGCATCGCCTGCCGGATTGTCGGTAGGAAAGCGGCAATCATCCAGTGTCACCTCGATCCGACCGAAGGCGACGGTCTGCCCGCGTGCGAGTTCCAGGTCCGCGACCTGCCCGGACAGCTTGTCCAACGCGCGCAACACGCCGCCCGAGGCGCCTGTCACGGCGATCCGGGGGGATTCGCGGGGCGGGTCCATCCGCAGTGCCCCGGTGCTGCCAGGGGCAGGGTCCAGTCGCAGTTCACCGGGCTGCAACTCGCGTGGTGGGTCGACCGGGGCAAAGGGGTCGAACTCGGGCATCTCGTCCTCGGACAGGAAATTGCCTTCAAAGCTCGGTTCGCCGAAGATGCCGCCACCGATATCTCCCGCCGAGTCACCGCCGAATCCCCCTGCATCGGGGCGCAGGTCGACCGGCGGTGGCGGCGGCGGCCGTCCGCGGGCGTCCTGCGCGACCATCGGTCCCGTGCTTAGTGCGGCCATCGTTGCCGACAGAAGCCAGAGGTGTCTCATCCTCCGCCGCCCTCGCCGGTGACGAAGCGCAAGAGAAGCGTCACCAGGCTGACCGATCCCTGCGTATCCACGATCTCTGACCCCGGCTCGAGGTTGAACGGCGACCCGCCGGGACGCAGTTCCACGAAGTTGCCACCCAGCAGCCCTTCGGATGAAATCAAGGCGGCCGTATCTTCTGGCAGGACGATCCCGTCCGCCACAGTGAAGCGGGCATCGGCGCGGAAGGTATCTGGGTTCAGCGCGATTCCGGTCACGGTGCCCACCTTGACGCCCGCCATGCGGACGTCGGTGCCGATGGATATGCCGTCCGCAGACCGGAAGCTGGCCGTCATCTCGTAGGCTGCGGTCCGCCCCCCGGCCAGTCCGGCGACCTGCCCGGCATAGACGAGAAACCCCAGTGCCGCGGCCAGAACGACCCCGCCCGTCACGATCTCGGTGGTGTTTCCCGCCATGCGCCTACTCCGGCGACCACGCCTCATAGTCCTTGCGTGCCACCGGTTCAGGTCGCCGCAGGGACCCCGGGGGAACATAGGCCGCGGGCGTGCCTGTCAGGTTCTCCACATGGGGTTTTTCCCATGCCTTGCGGCGCACCGGCGCTTCGGTCGGGGGCTTGTCCCATGTGTGGTGCAGCCAGCCATGCCACTCGGGGCTGATCCGGCTGGCCTCGGCCTCGCCATTGAAGATCACCCAGCGCCGCTTGCCGTCCTTCGTCCGGTAGAAGACGTTGCCCGCGTCATCCTCGCCCACACGCACGCCGTGGCGCGCGGTGTGCAGCCAGGTGTTCAGCGTCTGGCCGTTCCACCAGGTGACGGCGCGCAGGATCGGGGTCAGGATGCCCATGGGTGCCTCCGGCTGGGTTGCGGCAGATATGCCGGATCGGGGGGCGAAGGTCCAGCGGATGCAGCTTTTGACCTCAGGTCCGGCCCGGCGGCACGAACCGCGCCGCCAGATCCCGCACCGCCCGGTCGAGCAGCGCCAGGTCGACGCCCACGGCGGTGAATACGGTGCCGAGGTCCATGCAGCGGCGGTTGAAGTCGTCGTCCAGCGACAAGATGCCCGCGGGCACGCCCAGCCGCTTCAGCGTGGCGATGGCCCCCTCGATGGCTGCGACCACGTCGGGGTGCCCGGCATTGCCCGGATGCCCCAGGCTTGCCGCCAGATCGGCGGGGCCGATGAACACGCCGTCCACCCCGTCCACGGTGGCGATCGCCTCGATATCGGCCAGGGCGCGGGCGCTTTCCACCTGCACCAGCAGGCACAGCTGTTCCTCGGCCCGCGTGGCGTAGTCCTTGACGCGGCCATAGCGCGTGGCGCGCATGATCCCGGCCATCCCCCGCACCCCGCGCGGCGCATAGCGCATGGCGGCCACCGCCGCGCGCGCCTCGTCGGCGGATTCGACGTACGGGATCAGCAACGTCTGCGCCCCCATGTCGAGATAGCGCTTGATCAGCGCGGTGTCGTTCGTGACCGGACGCACCACCGCCGAAACGCCGGGATAGCCCGCCACCGCCTGCAACGCGGGCAGCACGTCGACCGGTTCCAGCGGCGAATGCTCGGTGTCGATCAGCACCCAGTCGAACCCCGCCACGGCCAGTTGTTCCACGATCACCGGGCCGCCGACGGTGCACCAGATGCCGATCTGCTGGCGCCCGGCGTGGATCGCGGCCTTGAACAGGTTCGTGGGGTTTTCCATGGCTTTCGTTCCTTTAGGGGGTGGTTGGCTGGCCTGTCCGGGCCGCGGCGGCGATGGCGGCGATCACGCGTTGGGTGGCAAGCCCCTCGCGCGCGGGCACCAGAGGGGCGGCCTCGCCCCGGATCACGGCGGCGAACTGGGCGATCTGGGCCACCAGCGGATCGGCTGCAGAAACCGGCACGCGGGTCGCCGCGATGGGCGACCACCAGCCGCCGCCGTCCGGGTGCGCCCAGACCGACAGGTCGGGCAGCGACAGGGACGCGCGGGTGCCGCCGATCAGGGTGCAGGACTGGTCGGTGGCGGGATAGGCGGGGTTTTCCCGCGACGTCAGCTCCCAGCTCCACGGCGCCGGCGTGCAGTCCGACACCGACAGGTTGCCCACCGCCCCGCCCGCGAAGGTCAGCAGGACCGCGGCGGTATCCTCGACCTCGAAGCCCCGCGCGGCGCTGGAAGCCACCGCGCTGACCGACACGATCTCGCCCACCAGATGGCGCAGGCAATCGATCTCGTGGCTGAGGTTGATGGCGATGGGCCCCGCGCCCGCGCGGCGGCGCCAGTCGGTGTCGAAGTAGGCGTCGGGCTTCTGGAACCATGCGGTCGTCTGCACCGCCGTTATCCGCCCCAGCGTGCCGTCTGCGATCATCGCACGGGCCGTCGCGATCAGGGGATTGTGCCGACGATGGTGCCCGACCAGCAGGGCCACGCCCGCCGATTCGCCCTCCGCCACGATCCGTTCCGCCGCCGCCAGATCGCCCGCCAGCGGCTTTTCGATCAGCGCGGGCACACCGGCCGCAATACAGGCCAGCGCGCCGGATTCGTGCATCTGGTTCGGGGTTGCCAGGATCACGCCATCGGGGCGGTCCTGCGCAAGCACCTCGTCCAGCGCCGCGCGATGCGGCACGTCATGGGCGGCGGCCACCTCGGCCGCGGCGGGTGCCGGGTCGGCGATGGCCGCCAGCGCCACGCCGGGGGCGGCCGCTATCGCCTCGGCATGGCGCCGCCCGATCAGTCCGGCCCCGGCAATGGCCAGCCGAACGGTCACTTCGCCACCAGCGTTCCCATCCGCCGGATCGCCAGTTCATAGCCCTCCACCCCGAACCCCGCGATCACCCCGTCCGCGCGGGACGAGACGTAGGAATGGTGGCGGAACGCCTCGCGCTTGTGGATGTTCGAGATATGCACCTCCAGCACCGGGCCGTCGAAGGTGTTCAGCGCATCCAGGATCGCGACCGAGGTATGCGAATAGGCGCCGGGGTTGATGACGATGCCCGCGGCGGTCTGGCGGCCTTCGTGGATCCAGTCCACCAGCTGCCCTTCGTGGTTCGATTGCCGCAGGTCGGTCGTCAGCCCGAAGCTGCCGGCCAGATCGGCGCAGCGCCGGGCCACGTCGTCCAGCGTGTCACGCCCGTAGATCTCGGGTTGGCGCTGGCCCAGCAGGTTCAGGTTCGGGCCGTTCAGGATCAGGATCAGGCGGGACATGGGCGTCGGCTTCCGGTTCTGCAGGGCCGGGGCGATCCGGCCGCGTCAGCTTCTGCACAGCCCGGCCCTCCAGCGCAAGCGCACAGCTATCCACCACGAAATCCAAGCAGTTGAATTGCCCGCGCGTTTGTGTGCAGTTTCACCGAGGTCGCCCGCAGCAGACGGGCGCATGTCGACGTAAACGGGAGGACCACCGATGACCATCACCCTGACGCGCCGCGGCGCGCTGGCCGCATCTGCCGCAGCC
>CAYYOE010000087.1:0-11163 GCA_964473055.1 uncultured Rhodobacterales bacterium
GAAGATCGTGGTGATGCCAAGGTCGCGCTGGATCGACCGGATCTCGTTGCGCAAGGACACCCGCACCTTGGCGTCCAGCGCCGACAGCGGTTCGTCCAGCAACAGGACACCCGGCTTCGGCGCCAGCGCGCGGGCCAGCGCCACACGCTGCTGCTGGCCGCCCGACAGCTGGAACGGATAGCGCCCGCCCAGGTCGGGCAGGCCGATCAGGCGCAGCATTTCGGTCACGCGTGCCTCGCGCTCGGCCCGGCCCATGCCCTTGATCTTCAGCCCGAAGCCGACGTTTTCCGCCACCGTCAGGTTGGGGAACAGCGCATAGGCCTGGAATACCATCCCGATGTTGCGCTTTTGCGGGGGCAGGCGCACCACATTCTGGCCGCCGATGGTGATGCTGCCAGTGCTGGGCGTCTCGAACCCCGCGACCATCCGCAGGACGGTCGTCTTGCCGCAGCCCGAGGGGCCAAGAAGCGACACGAATTCCCCTTCGGCGATGCCGAGGTTGAAGTCCTTGACGACTTGCAACTGGCCGAAGAACTTTTGCAGGCCGGAGATGTCGAGATAGCTCATGTGCGGGCGGCCCGGGTATGTTTCTGGAAACGCGTGACAAGCTGGATCAGCCCCATGCAGCCCCAGGTGATGCCAAAGGCGATCACCGCCAGCGCCGAGGGTTCGTAGGCCTTGTTGGCGCCGACGATCTGCAGGTAGGGCCCGAAGGCGGGGCGGTTCAGCAGGGCGGCCATGACAAACTCGCCCAGCACGATGGCGAAGGTCAGGAAGGCGCCCGACAGAACCGCGACCAGGACGTTCGGCAGGATCACCCGCCCGATGATCCCGGCCCAGCCCGCGCCCAGCGACTGCGCGGCCTCGGTCAGGGTCACCACGTCGATGGTGCGTAGGCCAGTATCGACCGCGCGGTACATGTACGGCAGGGCCAGCGTGGCATACCCGAACATCAGCAGGATGTTGGTGCCCATGGGGCTGCCGGTCATCGGCAGGATGGATGACGTGTTGTAGAGGCGGATGTAGCCGAACACGATCACGATGGGCGGAATCACCAGCGGCAAGAGCGTGATGAACTCGATCCACGGACGCAGGCCGGGCAGCTTCAGGCGCACCCAGTAGGCGGTGGGCACGACCAGGAACACGCCGAACACGATGGTGAACAGCGCCATGACCACCGAATAGGTGAAGGTCGCGCGGAACTGCGGGTCGGCCAGGACGCTGCGGTAGGCGTCGAGCGAATAGACGCCGCGGCGCATGGACAGCGAGAATTCGGTCATGCCGATCAGGGGCAGGATGAAGATGAGCGTTCCCAGCAGGAAGGCGGCCCATGCGAAGGCGCGGGTCATTTCAGCCACCTCTCGGACCGCGCGCGCAGCACGATGTAGATGGTGTTGGCGAGGCCGGTGATGACGATCATGCCGGTGGCCAGCGCATAGCCGAGGCCCGGGCTGCCCAGCACGTCGCCGCGGATCTGGCTGAACAGCAGGATCGGCGCGATGTTCAGTTGCGGTCCGGCCAGGGCAAAGGCGGTGGCGACCGCGCCGAAGGCGTTGGCGAACAGCAGGGCGAAGGTGCCCAGCAGCGCGGGAAACAGGATCGGGAAGGCGACCATGCGCCAGTACTGGAAGCCCGACGCGCCCAGCACCGACGCGGCCTCGCGCCATTCGCGCTTGAGCCCGTCCAGCGCGGGGGTAATGATCAGGATCATCAGGGGGACCTGGAAGAACAGGTAGGTGACGATCAGCCCGGTGGTCGAGAACAGGTTGAACCCGTAGGCGCGCAGGTTGATGCCGAATTCGGTACGCAGCCACAGCGTGATCAGGCCGGCCGGCCCGATGGTGGCGATGAATGCGAAGGCCAGCGGCACGCCGGCGAAGTTCGAGGCAACACCCGAGAACGTCAGCAGCGGCGAGCGCATCGCCCTGGGTAGGCCCCCCAGAACGACCGCCGCCGCCATGGCAAAGCCGATCGTGCAGCCCAGCAGCGCCGACCAGAACGATAGTCGGATCGACACCCAGTAGGCGTTCTTGATGGTCCGCGTGTTCAGCCCTGCGATGTAGTCGAGCGTGAAGCCGCCATCTGGCGAACGAAAGGCGCCCACCACGATGTAAAGCGACGGCAGAAGCAGAAACATCGCCGCAAAGACGAAGAACGGCACCACACCCAGCCAGCGCAGGGGGAGTGTCAGGCGGCGCTGCGACGCTGCGGCCATGCCGATACCGTTCCGATGCCGTTGAGGTGCGGCCCGAGCGGGCCGCACCGGGTGTCAGGGGTCAGTCGACGACGTTGGCGCCGACAACCGAATCCCAGCCTGCCTTGACGCCATCGGCGTTGGCGTTCACCGCCTCGACCGACGGGAACACGGCGCGTTCGTAGGCTTCGGCCGGGGGCAGGGCGTCCATCAGGTCCTGCGGGATGACGCCGCGCGCGACCATGTCGTTGAACCGGATCGGGTGGCAGTAGCCCTTCAGCCAGCCCAGCTGCCCTTCGTCGCTGTAGAGGTATTCCATCCACAGCTTCGCGGCGTTCGGGTTGGGCGCGTAGGTGCTGATCCCCTGCACATAGACGCCCGCCAGAGTGGCGTCGGACGGCACCACCACCTCGACCGGCGGGTTGCCCGCCAGCGTGTCGCGGGTGGACAGCGCGTTGTAGTCCCACTGGATGACAATGGGCGTGGTGCCCTGCGCCAGCGTGCCGGCCTTGCCGATCACGGGGACGAAGTTGCCCGCCTCGTTCAGTTCCTTGAAGAACTGCAGGCCCGCTTCGGCGCTGGCTGCCCCCGGTTCGGCGCCGCGCGCGATGCCTGCCGCAAGGATCCCCAGGATCGCCTGGTTCGACGCGCGCGGATCGCCCGCCAGTGCGACCTGGCCCACATATTCGGGCTTCAGCAGGTCGGCGAAGGACGTGGGCACGTTGTCCACGAGGTCGGTGTTCACGGCGAAGGCCATCACGCCGTAGTAGTCGCCGAACCAGTAGCCGTCGGGGTCCTTTGCGTCATCGGGGATCGTGTCCCAGGTCGACACCTTGTAGGGCTGAACCAGCCCCTCGGCCTGCGCGGCCGGGCCGAACGACAGGCCCACGTCGATCACGTCGGGCGCCTGCGGGCCGGTGTTGCCACGGTTGGCGCGGATCGCTTCCAGTTCGTCCGCCGACCCCGCATCGGGGTTCAGTTCGGTGACGTCGAGGAAGGGGTACATCGCCTTGAAGGTCCCGATCACCTCACCGTAGTTGCACCAGCTGTGCGGCAGGGCGATTGTGGAGAGCCGCCCTTCGGCCTGCGCGCCCGCCAGGATTTCGTCCATGGACTGCGCAAAGGTCAGGGCAGGTGTCAGCGCCATCGCCGAGGCGACAAGGGCTGTGGTCATTTTCAGTCTGGTTGTCATCGGATCCATCCCCGTCATGATTAACCGGGGCCTTCTGCACCGCCGACCGTGACGGCCTTGTGACGGTCGGGCGTTCGGGCCTCCTGCGACTAGGGGGTAAGCCCACGGGCGGGGGGCTGGCAACTGTTATTGTCGTCGAGACCGCGTGTCGTGGCCCGGGCATGGTGCTTTTCCCGGCAGGTTCCCGTCAGGGGCGAACGGTTTGGCGCATTTGGCACCGGGGTCGAATGGCCGGGCGGTCCTGATCCTTTTCGGAACCCGTCGAGGAAGTGTTTACCCTGATCTGCCACCCTCGGCGATGGGTGCCCGACACGGCACGGCGTAGGGGGCTGGCGCAGGGCGCCGGGTGCATCTTGACGGACGGCTTGGACGACCACGGACCCGGGCGGGGCAGGCTTGGGATGGCGCTGGGGCGACAGCGTGCCGCCCTGGCGGCTGCATTCGCCTTCGGGGTGGCAGGCAACGTGCTGCTGTTCGCCGGTCCGCTGTACATGCTGCAGGTCTATGACCGCGTGCTGCCCGCCCGCTCGGTCGAGACGTTGGTGGCGTTGTCCGTGCTGGTGGCGCTGATGTTCGCGGCGATGACCGGGTTCGATCTGCTGCGGCAGCGGATCCTTGCGCGCGTCGCCCTGCGGCTGGCCGCCATGATCGAGGGCCCCGCCCTGGACGCGGCCCTGCGCCATCCGGAACCCGGGGGCCCGGGACGCATGGCCGAAACCCTGCGGGACCTGGAGGCGCTGCGCATGGCGCTGGCGTCGCCGCTGGCGGTCGGACTGGGCGATCTGCCCTTCGTGCCGGTGTTCCTGCTGGCGGTCTGGGTGCTGCATCCGGCCTTGGGGGGCCTGGCCCTTGCGGGGGTTCTTGTCCTTGTGCTGCTGGCGCTGGTCGGGCGAATCCGGTCGCGCCGCCCCACGGCGGCAGAGGCGCGGGCAACGGCCGAGGTCGACGGTTTGAGCACGGCGATGGCCGCGTCTGCCGGGCCGCTTCGGGGCATGGCCGCCGAGCCGGGGCTGGCTGTGCGCTGGCTGGCGGCGCGGGCGCGGGCGCGGGGGGCGGCGCTGGACGCGGCTGACGCGACGGGCGGCGTGGCCGCGCTGGCGCGAGGGCTGCGCCACGGGCTGCAGACGGCGATCATGGGACTGGCCGCGGCGCTGGTGCTGGGCGGGCATCTCAGCGCGGGCGGGATCATTGCGGCAATGGTGCTGGCGGGGCGGGCGCTGGCGCCGGTGGACGCGGTTCTGGCGCAGGCCGGGCTGGCGTCGCGGGCCTGGCTGGCCTGGCTGCGGCTGGGCGCGCTGCTGGCGGCGGCACCGTCGTCCGCCGAGCGGCTGCGGACCCCGCCGCACCGTGGAACGGGCGCGGGGCTGGACCTTTCGGTGCGGGACCTTGCCGTAGTAGCGCCCGGCGCGGCGGCGCGGGTGCTGTCCCCGGTCCTGCGCGGTGTGTCGGTCGACGTTCAGCCGGGGCAGGCCCTGGCGGTGATCGGCCCGGCGGGTGCGGGGAAGTCGGCACTGCTGCGCGCGCTTGCGGGCGTCTGTCCCATCGCCGCAGGGCAGGTGCGGCTGGGGGGCGAGGATCTGTCTCGCTGGCCGCCCCCGACGCTGGCCATGGCCCTTGGCTACCTGCCGGAACGCCCGACCCTGCCGCCCGGAACCCTGGCCGAGGCCATCGCAAGCCGCGATCCCAGCCCCGATCCGGCGCGGATCGCGGCCGCGCTGGATGCGGCCGGGGCCATGTCGCTGGTCCGCGCCCTGCCGTCGGGACTGGAGACACCCCTGGGACCAGGGCGGGCACCCCTGTCGGCCGGGCAGGTCCAGCGGCTGTCCCTGGCCCGTGCGCTGTATCACGACCCGGCGCTGGTGCTGCTCGATGCGCCCGATGCCGGGCTGGACGCCGAGGGCGTGGCGGCCCTGACGGGTGCCATCCGGTTGGTCACAAGGCGGGGCGGGATTGTCGTGGTGGCCGCGCAGCGTCCGCAGGTGATCGCGGCCTGCGACCTGGCGCTGGCGCTGGCCGGCGGCAAGGTGGTGGCCTGCGGCGCACGCGATGCGGTGTTGCGGGCGTCGGTGGCGGACCATCCCGGCATCTCCGGCGAGTTTCCGGCAGCCCATGGTGGGCCGGTTGCGCAGGTCGGGGGGGTGGACAGTGCGGCCCTGCGTCTTGCCGCGCAACGCCGGGGGGCGGCATGATCCGGCGGGCGGACGCCGCGCCGGGTCCGGCCGACCGCCTGTCGGTGCGGGGGCCGGTGCGGGCCGGGGTCTTTCTGGCGCTGGTTCTGCTGGGCGCCGCGGTGGCCTGGGTCCGGGTGGCGCCGGTGCATGGCGTCCTGACCGTGCCGGGCCGGGTCGAAGGGGCGCTGGCGCGCCAGCCGGTGCAGCACCCTGACGGCGGTGTCGTGGCCGAGGTGCATGTGGCCGAGGGCGACCGGGTTGCGGCGGGAACGGTGCTGTTGCGGCTGGACGGCCGCGCGCTGCGGTCCGACCTGCGGCAGGTCGAGGACCAGCTGGCCGCGCTGGCGGCCGAGGCCCTGCGCCATGTGGCGGAACGCGACGGTCGCACCAGCCTCGACCTGCCGCCGGACCTTGCCGCGCGGTCGGTGCAGGACGCAGGCCTTGCCGCGCTGATCGAGGGGCAGGCGGGGCTGCTGGCGGCGCGCACCGGCACCCGCGAGGCCGAGCGTGCGCAACTGGGGCGCCGGGCCGAACGGACCGAGGCCGAGATCGCCGCCATCGCGATCGAAGCCGAGGCGCTGGCCCGCGAACGGGCCCTGGCGCTGTCGGAACGAGCGGACCAGGGCAGGCTTGCGGGGCTGGGCCTGACGCCGGCGCAGCGGTTGCTGGCGCTGGACAGGGAAATCGCCCGGATCGACCGGCAGATCGCGACACTATCGTCGACCCGCGCCGCTGCCGAAGGTCGGCTGGCCGAGATCGCGCTGGAGGATCTGCGCCTGTCCGCCTCCCGGCGGGAAGAGGCGCAGACGGCCCTGGGCGCGTTGTCGCCGCGGGTGCTGGCGCTGGAGGAACGCGCCCGCGCGCTGGCCGCGCAGCTGGAGCGGCTGGACCTGATCGCACCGGTAGCGGGCACGGTGCTGGCGTCGGCCGTGACCGCCCCGGGCACCGTCGTGCGCCCGGCAGAGCCGGTGATGTACCTGGTGCCGGCCGACGTGCCCCTGACCATCCTCGCCGACGTGCCCGCGCGCCGGATCGGGGCGGTCTGGCCCGGTCAGCCGGCGCGGGTGGAACTGCCCGGGCTGGGCGGGCTGAGCCGGGCCGAGGTCGCGGCAACGGTCACGGCGGTGTCGGCCGATGCCCTGCCTGCGGCAGCGGGGGTGTCGCGGGACGCCGCGCTGTCGGGGGGGGCTGCCGCGTTCCGGGTGGCCCTTCGCCCCGTCGGCGTGGCGGGCAATGCGCCGCCCGCCGACCTGCGACCGGGGATGCCGGTCGAGGTGTTCCTGTCCACCGGCACGCACACGCCGCTCGACTGGATGCTCGGGTCGCTGTCGGCCCACCTTGCCCGGGCCTTTCGCGACGGCTGAGCCCGCCCGTTCAGCGGCAATAGGGCCCCGACCGATAGCGAGCGGTGTCGAAATGGAAGTGGTCGCGGTGGAACCGGTCCGAGTTCGGCCCCAGGACGGTGCCGAAGGGCCCGCAGGCCGCCCGGTGCAGCGCCCGCAGGATCGGCCCCTGGCGCGCGTCGCCCCAGCCGTTCAGCACCGTGATCGGCGTGCCGTTGGCCAGCACGATGGACGAGATGTCGATCGCTCGCCCGCGGCCATGTTCCGATATCCGCGCGCCCGGCTGGTTGTTGCGCCCCCGGCAGGCGTAGTGCGACCCCACGGTCAGGCTGGCCACCCCACCGCCGATGTCGCCCACCACGGGGATCACACCCTCGCGCACCCAGGTCTGCAGTGCCCGCGCCGTCTGACAGTCCATCAGCGCCCCGGTCGACAGCCGCACGCCCTCGACCGCGCGCACGCGCACGGGTTCGTCGATGCCACAGCCGTTCACGCGGCTGACGATCGGGGCGAGTGTTTCCCCCTCGATCCCGCGCACTCCGCACAGCTCGCCGCGCGGAGCGGGGCGCGCAAGGTCGGACTGCGGCCGGGTGCGGAAGGCCGCGGCCAGCGATACGCCCCCGGGCGTGGTCCGTACTCCGGGCGCTGGCCGGGCCTCGGGCCGTGGGGACCGCGCGACGGCCAGGATCGCCGGGGCGGGGGTGGCAGGCGCTGCGGCCAGCCCCTCGGGGCGCGGCGGCGGCGGCCGCACGAGGTGCGGCGAGATCGGTGCGAACACGAGGGACGGAACCATCCCGGCGTCCGATGACCCGGGCGGGCGCGGTGGCGGAGCCACGCGGGGCAAGGCAGGTGCGAGGGCCAGCACCGTGGCCCCTGCCGCGCCCCGGACGGCGTCCGGTGGCGGAGCCACGCTGCGGGGCAGCGGCACCAGCGACGCGGCCGCCAGCGACGCACCGGCCGACATCTGCGGGCGCGACATCTGCGGGCGCGGAGGCTCGGCTTCCGCCCGGGCGACAGCGGCTTCGTCCGTCTGCGTCGCCGCGGCTGGCGACGCGTCGTCGCTAGGGCGGAGAAGGGGCCGGGGCGAAACATCCGGCGCCGATGCGGTCGCCGCCCCGCCCGCCCCCGCCAGAAGGCCGAGGATGAGGATCAGGGCGGTGGCCCTCATGCCTTCGCCTCGGCCAGATCGACCGCGGCCACGCGGCCGAAGTCGGGCGCCGCGGTATCCTGCCCGGCCTCGATGATCCCGCGCCTGATCTCGCGCGTCCGGGTGAAGTAGTCGTGCAGCAGCGCGCCATCGCCCATCCGGATGGCGCGTTGCAGCGCGAACAGTTCCTCGGTGAAGCGGCCCAGGATATCCAGCGTCGCATCGCGGTTCGACAGGAACACGTCGCGCCACATCGTCGGGTCCGAGGCGGCGATGCGGGTGAAATCGCGGAAGCCCGCGGCCGAGAACTTGATGACTTCCGATTCGGTCACGCGCGCCAGGTCGTCGGCCACGCCCACCATCGTGTAGGCGATCAGGTGCGGCGTGTGGCTGGTAACGGCCAGCACCAGGTCGTGGTGGTCGGCGTCCATCACGTCCACGTTCGCGCCCATCCCGCGGCACAAGGCCGCCAGACGGTCAATGGCGGCGGGGTCGGTGCCGTCGGGCGGGGTCAACAGCCACCAGCGGTTGCGGAACAGCGTGGCGAAACCCGCATTCGGCCCGGAATGTTCGGTCCCGGCCAGGGGGTGGCCCGGCACGAAATGCACGCCCGGCGGCACATGGGGGGCCACCGCGTCGATCACCGCGCGTTTCACCGACCCCACGTCTGTTACCGTGGCACCCGGCGAAAGGTGCGGCCCGATCTCGGCCGCCACGGCGTCCATGGCGCCCACGGGCAGGGCCAGCACCACCAGGTCGGCGCCGGCCACCGCCTCGGCCGCCGTGGCGCAGACCCGGTCGCAGAGGCCACGCGCCATGGCCACGTCGCGCGTGGCCGCGCTGCGGGCATGGCCCACGATCTCGCGCGCAAGCCCGGCTTCGCGAATCGCCAGCCCCATGGACCCGGCGATCAGCCCCAGCCCGATCAGGGCCACGCGGTCGTAGAGGGCAGCTTGCGGGATCGGCACCGTCATGCCGCCGCACCCGCCTGCGCGGCCTTGAACCGGCGCACGACGTCGGCCACGCGGGCGCAATCTTCGGGCCGGCCCACGGTGATGCGCAGGCATTGCGGCAGTTTGTAGGACGCCACATGCCGCACCAGGATCCCCTCGGCCCGCAGGGCGGCATCGCAGGCGCGGGCCTCGGCCTCGTCGGCAAAGCGTGCCAGAACGAAGTTCGCGTGGGACTCGTCGCAGGCCAAGCCCGCGGCCAGCAGCGCATCGCGCAGGGTCGCGCGCAGGCGGATCGTCTCGTCGCGGCTGTGGTCGGCATGGGCGCGGTCGCGCACTGCCGCCGCCCCCGCGGCAAGCTGGGCGTTCGACAGGTTGAACGGCCCGCGGATGCGGTTCAGCACGTCGATGATCGCGCGCGGCCCGTAGCCCCAGCCGATGCGCAGGCCGCCCAGCCCGTAGAGCTTGGAGAAGGTGCGCATCATCACGACGTTCTCGCGCCCCTCGACCAGCGCCAGCCCGCCGTCATAGCCGGGCGCGAATTCCGCATAGGCGCCGTCCAGCACCAGGATCGCCTGCGCGGGCAGACCATCGGCCAGCCGCGCAAGATCGGCCTGGCCGATCATCGTGCCGGTGGGATTGGCCGGATTGGCCAGGAACACCAACCGCGTGCGGTCCGTCGCGGCGGCCAGCAGGGCATCAACGTCCACCACCCGGTCGCGTTCGCGCGCCTCGACCGGGGTCGCGCCCGCGGCCATGGCCGAGATGCGGTACATCAGGAACCCGTGTTCGGGATACAGCACCTCGTCGCCCGGCCCGGCATAGGCCTGGCACAGCCAGTGGATCACCTCGTCCGACCCCGCGCCGCAGATCACGCGGTCGGCGTCCAGCCCGTGCACCTCGGCGATTGCCGTGCGCAAGGTCGCGTGGTCGGTGGACGGATAGCGGTGCAGGGTTGCCGCGGCTTGCGAATAGGCGGCCATCGCCGCCGGGGACGGCCCCCAGGGGTTCTCGTTGGAACTCAGCTTCAGCGCGTCGGCGCGTCCGGTCACATGGCTCGCCCCGCCCTGATAGAGCGCGATGTCGAGGATGCCGGGTTGCGGGCGGATGGGACTGGTCATCGGTCGGTCCTGCCGTGCGGGGCTGAGAGGTCTGCATGCCGGCGCGGTCACGCGCCACCTCCCCCTTATCCCGTTTCCCCGGCCTGCGCCAAGAGTGCCGCGTTGCCGCTTCGATATGGCCAAAGTATCCCGGGGAGGGCGCGGGAGGGGCAGCGCCCCTCCCGACCTGTCCGTCTCAGCTGGCCAGGACGTTGCGGAACTGCCAGGGATCGGATTCGTCTATGTCCTCGGGGAACTTGCGCCAGCGGTCGCTGATCGGCGTCCAGTCGGTGTAGTGCGCCTCGACCGGGCCCAGATAGGGGCGCTGGATCTCCAGGCACCGCGCGTGGTCCATCTCGTCGGTCTCGACGATGCCCGCGTTCGGGTTCTCCAGCGCCCAGACCATGCCCGCCAGCACGGCGGACGACACCTGCAGGCCGGTCGCGTTCTGGAACGGCGCCAGGTCGCGCGTCTCCTCGATCGACAGGCGGCTGCCGTACCACAGCGCGTTCTTCGCGTGGCCGTAGAGCAGGACGCCCAGCTCGTCGATGCCTTCGGTGATCTCGTTCTCGTCCAGGATGTGCAGCCTGGATTGCTGCCGCCCCGACCCGAAGCATTCGTGCAGGGACAGCACGGCGTCGTCGCAGGGGTGGTAGGCATAGTGGCAGGTGGGGCGATAGTCCGGCGCGTCCGCCGGGCCGACGGTGTAGTAGTCGGAGATCGAGATCGCCTCGTTGTGCGTCACCAGGAACCCGAACTGGGGCCCGGGCGTGGGGCACCAGGTATGCACGCGGGTGATCGCGCCGGGGCGGTTGATCCAGATCGCCGCCCGGCAGCCGTGGTCGAAACGGTGGCCGTCCTCGGGAAACCACGTCTCGTGCGTGCCCCAGCCCAGTTCCGCGGGCTGGAAGCCTTCGGCGATGAAGCCCTCGACCGACCAGGTGTTGACGAAGGTGCCGATCCGCTTGTGGCGGGCCGATTTCTGCGTGTCGCGTTCGGCGATGTGGATGCCCTTGACGCCCAGCCCCTGCATCAGCCGCGCCCAGCCGTCGCGGTCGGCGGGGGG